>JBJTJB010000353.1:0-2018 GCA_046095245.1 Bacteroidota bacterium
TTTTTCATCCGCTCGACCGTGACACTGCAAAATCCGAACTCCTCATCGATGCGGCCTTCGATGCGGTAGATGCCCGACCCACGGAAAGGATGTAGTTGCAGGATACGCGGGAAATGTGTGGTATCGAAAAAGGAACCCTCCTGGTCAAGCCAGGTTCCGAAAGCCATGCGTTCGCCCTTCACGGTACGTGTCGGCTTGGTAGTGACCAGGTAACCGAGAATGATGATGTTCTTGTTGATCTGCCCGTGGAAATCAGCAGCCGTACTGAAACGCGGCGCACACAAGGGTCCTGAAGGTTCGGCAGCAGTAGGCGCTGTATTCGAATCACGGATATCCATCCGCTCGAAGGGACTCGAAAGGGCAAAGCCCAGCAACTCCATCTCATCCTGCACATCGTCCTGCGCCGAATGCGTCAACTCGGGCAACTTCCATTCGGGTGCGGGTTCGGCAAAGAGAACCGGATGTGTTTCGGTGCGCCGCTCTCCCGGCTCCAGGTGGAGGTGTAAATCCCACAGCAATTGCGTCTTGCTGCGCCCCGTAAATCGGAACGCGCCGATACGCACCAGGATGCGCAACTGCTCCTGCTCGACAGAAACCCTGCGCATGAATTCCTGCAGCGAAGAGAACAATCCGTTCCGCTGCCGTTCCTCCACAACCGCGAAGGCCGTATCCTGTCGTAGGTTCTGAAGGTGGATGAATCCAAGGTAAATATCACGTCCATGTATATCCGTCAAGTAGCCGCTTCGATTGATATCCGGTGCATGTATGCATGCCCCCTGCATTCGCGCTTCGTGCACATAGAACTCGGTCCGGTAAAACACACCGAAGTTGTTGATGACCCCCACCATGAATTCGAGCGGATAATGTGCCTTGAGATACAGGCTTTGATAGCTCTCTACCGCATAACTTGCCGAGTGAGCCTTCGAGAAGGAATATCCAGCAAAACTCTCGATCTGCCTCCAGACCTCGGAGGCTGTCGCCGCATCGTGTCCGCGTGCGGCACAACTCTCAAAGAAACGGTCCTGGATTTTCCGGAACTCCTCGCGGCTCCGGAATTTCCCACTCATCCCCCGGCGCAACACGTCGGCCTCACTCAGGTCAAGTCCGGCGAAGTGATGCGCTACCTTGATCACATCTTCCTGGTAGACCATGATTCCAAAGGTCTCTTCCATCAACTCCTGCATCACCGGATGGATGTAGGTGCGTCGCGAAGGATCATGGGTACGCAGGATGTATTCGCGCATCATACCACTCCTGGCCACGCCCGGACGGATAATGGAACTGGCCGCCACCAATTGCAGATATGTATCGACACGCAGTTTTTTCAGCAGCATACGCATGGCGGGACTCTCCACATAGAAACAGCCCATACACCGCCCGTTGCGGATCAATTCCCGCACCCGCTCATCGCACTTGAAATCCTCCACCCGGTGGATGTCGACAGAGAGTCCCTGGTTTTTCTTCACCAGATCGACCGTATCACGGATGTGGCCTAAGCCGCGCTGACTGAGGATATCGTACTTGTACAAGCCGATATCTTCGGCCTCAAGCATGCTGAACTGGGTAACCGGAAACCCCTTGGGAGGATGGTTCAGCGCCGTATAATCGGTGATGGGGCGCTCGCTGATGAGGATGCCTCCGGCGTGGATTCCCAGGTGGTGCGGAAAATCCTGCAACAAAACACTGTACTGGCGGATGAGCTTGTGCAGGCCTTCACCCGGCGAGTCTCCATCGCGTAAGGCCTGCAGGGCATCGATCTCGGCAGGAGGTAATCCGAAAACCTTTCCCAACTCGCGGATGACCGCATTGCGCTGGTATGTGCTATACGTTGCCAGCAGAGCGGTGTGTTCGGTTCCGAAGCGGCGGAAGATATAGGCCGTCAGTTCATCCCGGTCGCGCCAGCTGAAATCAAGATCGAAGTCGGGCGGATTACGCCGATAGGGATTGATGAAGCGCTCGAAATACAGATCGAGGTCTATGGGATCCACATCGGTGATGCGCAGGCAATAGGCTACGAT
>JBJTJB010000354.1:0-4270 GCA_046095245.1 Bacteroidota bacterium
GTAATACCTCCGGGCTTGATCATTTTCCTGACGTTCCAGATAAATCTGACCCAGAATCAAAAGTGCATCGGAGAACATTGAGTCCTTCTCCACGGCCGATTGAAACGCGCGAATAGCCTTGTCATCCTGTCGGCTATCGTAACACTTCTTGCCTTCTTCAAAAAGGCGTATGGCTGCTTTGTTGGTAGAATGATACTGACCATGAATCGGCTGGGCACATAGCGAGCCAAAAAAAAAGATCAGCAGCAATGAACAAAAACCAAACAGGTTTTGACTTGAAAAGAAGCGTGTCAGTTTCAATGCCTGATTATGGGATGTTAATCACTTTATGGGTTTGAAGCGAAAGCCTCCAGCGTGGATTGGTTTTGATGTAGTCGACGATCATCGGCGCATGCTGATCCAAACGGCTGTATTCAGGCTGTAGGAAGGTCAAACATGTAGGCTTTACCATGGACGCATGTTGTTCTGCCCATTCCAAATCGGAGGGATGAAAAACCACCACCTTCAATTCATCGGCCATTTGTACTGCCTGTGGCAGCACGTTCTTGAATTTCTTGGGCGACACACAAATCCAGTCGAATTCACCCTGGATTGCATACGCACCGCTTGTTTCGAGGGCAATTTCACAACCTGCATTGTGCAGAGAACGCGTCAATGCCGTCAAATCGTATGTTGCAGGTTCGCCGCCGGTAACAACCACAAATCCAACTCCCGATGCAATGACCTCTTGAGTCAACTCTTCAACGCTGCGCTGAGGATGTTGCCCTGCATCCCAGGATTCTTTCACATCACACCAAACACAGCCGACATCGCATCCACACAAGCGGATAAACCAGGCGGAACGACCCGTGTGGGCACCTTCACCCTGCAAGGTGTGAAAGGTCTCCATTACGGGCAATAGAGGAAACTCAGATGTCTTGTCCGACATGTTCGGGATAAACACGGTGTTGGGCCGCCAGAAGCGTATTTTGAAGCAGGCCCATGATGGTCATTGGTCCGACACCACCTGGAACCGGTGTGATCCATGAACACTTGGAGGCGACGTGTTCGAAGTCTACGTCCCCTGCAAGCTTGAACCCTTGCTTGCGCTCAGGGGCAGGAACACGAGTCATTCCGACATCAACTACAACGGCTCCTTCTTTCACCATGTCTGCAGTAATAAAATACGGTTTACCGATCGCAGCAATGAGAATATCTGCCTGAAGGGTCAGCGCTTTCAGATTCCGGGTCCGGCTGGGGGTCAGTGTCACAGTGCACTTTCCGGGCGATGTCTTCCGCGAGAGCAGGATGGAGATGGGGGTTCCGACGATATTGCTTCTTCCAACAACAACGCAATGCTTTCCAGTGGTCTCGAGCTTGTATCGCTCAAGCAATTGCACTATGCCTTTGGGTGTAGCCGGAATGTAGGCTGGCAGCTCTTCTGTCATTCTACCCAGATTGACAGGATGAAACCCGTCTACATCCTTGTCCGGCCGGATACGATCCGTGACCCGATGCACATCGATGTGGGCCGGAAGCGGCAGTTGTACGAAGAAACCATCAACCGAATCGTCGGCATTGAGGCGATCGATCAACCGCAACACTTCATCCTCCGAAACATCGGCTGGTAAACGCTCCAGTGTACTTCGAAAACCCACCTCCGCACACGTCCTGATCTTATTGGCGACATAGGTCTCCGATGCTCCGTCATTTCCCGCTAAAACTGCTACCAGGTGAGGAGGCCTGGCTCCTTCGTTGACCATTCGAATGACCTCCAGGCGGATTTCCTCCCGGATGGTTTCTGCAGTGTATTTTCCGTCGATGAGTTGCACAGTACTGGATCGGGGTTATCGGCGCATTTGAGGCATGTTGCGCATCATTTGACGTGCATTTCCGCCAGTGAACATTTTCATCATCTTTCGCATATCCTCAAACTGCTTCAATAGTTTATTGACTTCCTGGATATTCGTGCCACTACCGGTTGCGATCCGCTTTCTGCGGGAACCGTTGAGCAATTCCGGACGCTCCCGCTCCTCGTGGGTCATGGAATGAATGATAGCTTCGATGTGCTTAAATGAGTCGTTATCGATATCGATATCCTTGATGGCCTTGCCTACTCCGGGTATCATACCCATCAAGTCCTTGATGTTACCCATCTTCTTGATTTGCTGCAGCTGCCCCAGGAAATCATTCAGATTGAACTGATTCTTCGCGATTTTCTTTTGAAGTTCCGCTGCTTCTTTCGCATCGAACTGCTCCTGTGCGCGCTCCACAAGCGATACGATATCGCCCATGCCCAAAATCCGGTCGGCCATGCGCGAAGGATGAAAAACATCGATCGCTTCCATCTTCTCGCCGGTACCGACAAACTTGATGGGTTTTTGCACAACCGATCGGATGGACAAGGCGGCACCACCCCGGGTATCGCCATCAAGCTTAGTCAGGACCACACCATCAAAATCGATGCGGTCGTTAAACGCTTTGGCCGTGTTGACCGCATCCTGACCCGTCATTGCGTCTACAACGAACAAGGTCTCCTGAGGCTTGAGGAACTCCTTCAGCCTGGCAATCTCATCCATCATCTCTTCATCCACGGCCAAACGGCCAGCAGTATCTACAATGAGGGTATTGATTCCTTTACTACGGGCCTGTTCAAGGGCGTTTCCGGCAATGATCACCGGATTCTTCTGCTCACGTTCAGAGTAAACCTCGACTCCGATCTGTTCACCCAGTACATGAAGCTGATCAATGGCAGCGGGACGGTAAACGTCGCATGCGACCAGCATGACCTGCCGGCCCTTTTTGGACTTGAGGTGATTGGCCAGCTTGCCGCTCAGGGTGGTTTTTCCCGAGCCCTGCAGACCCGACATCAGGATGACTACCGGGCTCCCTTTCAGGTTCAATTCAGCAGCCTCACCACCCATTAGGGCGGTAAGTTCCTCCTGAACAATCTTGACCATCAGTTGTCCGGGAGACACACTGATGAGTACGTCCCGCCCAAGTGCTTTCTCCCTCACGGTATCCGTAAAGGTTTTAGCAACCTTGTAATTCACATCGGCATCGAGGAGTGCTTTGCGGACCTCCTTCAGGGTTTCCGCGATGTTAATTTCGGTGATCTTGCCCTGGCCCTTAAGGAGTTTAAAGGCCCTGTCGAGCTTGTCCGATAGATTCTCAAACATAGGGATCAAAGGTACTCAAAAGACGGGGTCAGAAGCTGCTAAAACCCTGTAAAAAACGAAGCGGCCCTGTCTGTTCAGCGCCGCTTCATTTTTAAGTCAAGCTTATCGGACAAGACTGACGTGGCCGACCTTTTCATGGGTCTGCCCCCATACATCCAGCACCTTGGCCAGGTACACATAAACCCCCTCGGGAGCATCCAATTCGCTTCCCCAGATTTTCCCATCCCAGTCGGAGTTCTCGCGTCCTTCGCTGAAGAAGATTTTCTCACCCCAGCGGTTGAAAATGCTGAGTTCGACCTTCACAATGTATTCCCCCTTGAGGTTGAAGCCCTCGTTCATACCATCACCATTCGGTGTAAACGCATTCGGCACATACACGGAGAAAATCGGATTGACCCTGACCGGATGACGTACCGAGTCGCGGCAGCCGTAGGAATTGGTCACCCACAAGGTCACCATGTAATTCCCCGTATCGCGATACGTATGTTGGGGTTCGAAGTCAATCGATTGACCTCCGTCGCCGAATGTCCAGAAATTATTAAGACCACCGGTGCTCAGATTGATGAAATTGAAGACGGGATTCAGGATGTCCTGCTCCCAAGGTTCAGCAACGAATTCGGCAACCGGAGAAGGATAAACCGTGATGCCATTTTGCTGGGTATAGCTGCCGGTGCAACCGCTGTCGGATACAACAGTGAGTGTAACCTGATAATTGCCCGTTGTGGTGTAATTGTGCACCGGATTTTGTTGTGTTGAGGAATTTCCATCTCCGAAGGTCCAACTCCAGGCTACAATGGAACCGCCCGGAACGAATGATGCATCGGTAAATGCCACAGGAAGCGGTCCGCAACCTGCTGCACTTACCGGAGGGAATGAGGCTATCGGCAATGGGTTGGTATATATGGTCCGTGTAAGGGTGTCGATACATCCCTCCGCTGTGGTAACGATCAATGTGATGGTTTGCAGACCCGGATTGGCAAAGGCATGAGCAGGATTTTCGATTGATGAGGCGGGTGTGCCATCACCAAAATTCCAATTCCATGATACAATCGGACTTGTACCGGGTGTGGATGCATTGCTGAACTGGACGGGGGTGTCGGCACAGGATGTTC
>JBJTJB010000355.1:0-4765 GCA_046095245.1 Bacteroidota bacterium
GGTTTTGATTTCGCTACCTCCGATCTGCTTCATAAGTGCAACAATCGCTGTTGAGTCTACGCCTCCGCTCATGAATGCTCCGACCGGAACATCCGACACCAGTCTGCGTTCCACAGCCGCGCTGAGCTGTTCCAGAATTCTTGTCGCGCAGGCATCTTCATCGCGGATGCTTTCGTCTCCGCGTTGAGGTTGCCA
Source organism: Bacteroidota bacterium (assembly GCA_046095245.1). GTDB lineage: Bacteria > Bacteroidota > Bacteroidia > AKYH767-A > OLB10 > JAJTFW01. Next base: position 196 of record JBJTJB010000355.1, read on the forward strand.
GTAAACCCCCGAGTTTATCCCATTGGAATCTATCCGCAACCATTCTCCCGGACCAAGTTTTTTCACGCCCTTGAAGAGGGTGAAGGGTGCTGGCAGCTGATTGTACGTGAGGAAATGGTACAAGGCTTCTTTGTCCGGTTCGGGATTGAACCAGGGTAGTTCAGTGAGGGCTTTGATCTCACTCGAAAATGCAAAGCGCGTATGGTCGCCCGTAAAGTAGAGGGGTTTTTTGCCGATTCTGTCCCGTACAAGCAGCAGGCTTTTTTCCTGAGTATTCCAGAATGCAAAGGCGAACATGCCCTCGATCAGGTCCAGCGTTTTCGATTCGCTTTCTTTTAGTAATTCGAACAGGACTTCCGTGTCCGAGTTTGATACGAATGAATGTTTGTTGTGTAATTTGTTTCTGTAATGGATGTGATCGTAAAGTTCACCATTGTACACCAGCGCATTTCCCAGCTCATCCTTGAAAGGCTGATGCCCTGCTTGGCTGAGGTCAAGGATACTTAGCCTTCGATGGCCCAGAAATACGCCGTGTTGAGGATCACACCAGGAGCCTTCGTCGTTTGGCCCCCTGTGTGCAATGCGCTTGTTCATACGGCCAATAAGCTCCATAGTGGATGCCGTTCCCAGGGGTGAACCATCACTAAAAAAGAGCCCGTTGATCCCGCACATGCTTTAAGCTGTATAAACTGATTGGAACTGTGAGGCCATCCCTTGTATACTGTAGGATTCGGCGAGTGAAATTCGACGACGAATCGCGTCGGTATCGTTCAGCATGGATCGGTTGGCTTGAAGGTGCTGTAGGAGTGAAGCTAGTCCCTCGACATGTTTTACCAAGGAGTTAGCGTCTTCCTGTTTCACGAGTTCACATATACCACCTCCGTCTTCGAAGGCGATTACTTTTTTGCCCTGCTGATAGGCTTCCAGTGCCACAAGGCCGAAGGCTTCCCCTTGTGAGCTGACGATGCATACATCTGCAGACGAAAACAACTGACTCGTATTGCCAGCAGGTCTGAATTCGATGTGTTCACCCAAGCCCGATTGCACTGCTTGCTCGCGCAGAGCGTGTAATTCCGGACCATCACCCATGATGATCAGCTTTGCATCACTAAGCCTTGCAATTCGGAATGCATCGATAACGCGATCGAACCGCTTCACTGCAGCAAGTCGTCCTGCACAAGCGATGATAAAAGTTTCCGACGATTTGTTTTCAATGAATGGCGTGGCCGAAATACCATTGGGAATGACATGGCCTTCACAACGTGGGGTTCCGTACAGCCTCAGGTAAGTATCACGGGTGAAGGTTGAATTAAATGTGATGGCGCTGGCATGCCTGTTCACCATACGTGATTTCAACCAGCCGCTGATGCGCTCTCCAAGATCCCACGTCCTTCCCAATCCGAAATTTCCATGCTCGGTATACACGATCTTCTTCCCGGATCGCGATGCAATTCGGAAAAGCATCGGGTGGAAAGCATGAAAATGGATGATGTCATGCTCCTGGATGAGTTTGTGGAGCCGGGAATCGCCTAAAGGCCTGAGATCGCTTCCTCGTTTGAACTTTCCATTGGTCAGCGGGATGAATTGCTGTCTGAATTCTTCAGATCCCTTTAAATCGAACTTTGCGCTATACACACAGGCGCCACTCTCGCCCGCGCTCAACTGCGCAACACAAAGGTTTCTGACCAATGTGGAAATCCCTCCCATGCGGGTTGACCAGAGGATATGAAGTACCTGTGTAACGGCCATAGTGCCTTTTTACGAAGGCTTTCGGGCAATGGATACATATCCGGTCGCCCCATATTCGGCTTTTCGTAGCAATGAGCGGATCGGGCTGTTGCGAACGCCTAGGTAGGCCAGTTGCGGTAAGATGACGAAGACCAGAAAAAGAGGGTTCCAGGCCGTTTTAAGCAATGGAAACCGGCATTTTTTCGCCAACAGGTTGAACGTGCGCAGGGCAGGCTTGATCGATAGGGTCAGCGTTGAGGATATCAGGTCGCCCACCGGCATGATTTCATCAACCAACAAACCCGATTTTGAAATCCGGTAGCGAAGTCCGGTTTCGGTGTATCGGTAATGGTCAAAGGTGCCATCCACTACTGGAACCACAAAAGGACTTGTCAGAAAGAGGTGTCCTCCCGGTTTTAGCAGCCGGTATACTTCATCGAAAAAAAGATCCGGTTCAGCGATGTCATGTAAGACTTCGGTGCAGAGTATCACATCGATATGGTTGTCGGGTAAGGGTACTGATGTGGCCTCGCATTGGATATCGATGTTGCGCGTAGGGAAGGGCGTATTGGGGAGGTCCGCTCCGATTGTGGAATCGAAATAGCTGGCATACAAATCGAAATAGGGTCTTGGGCCACAGCCCAGATCAAGCAATATTCCCCGGCCGTTCCGAGCGCTCAGAAACTGTTTCAGTTTCTCTGTTCGAATGGAATCTTCTATCAAGGCACCCGGATTTCTTTTCATCATGGTCAGATGATTTTTGAGGTGATGCTCGTTGTGATTGTCATGAAGTTGGGCAAGTGTTCCCGGTTGTAGGATTTCATCCGTTGAAGAAATCGGAAACGTTCATGCAGGACCTCATGCCCATCGTGCCTGATAGGCAGTTGAAAGTTGAAGCGGTTGAGCCGGTGCAGAACGTTGAAGGCCGTCCGGCCCTTTGGCAATAAAAAGTCCGGAAGTACGATGCCGCGCGACTGTGCATTGACGTTCCCGGAGGGTGTCAAACGCATGTTTCGTGCAATCATATAACCGGACGATTCAGCTTCGGGGAGGAATAAAGGGTGTTTTGTAATGCGATCGTGGAAAAAGGACATGAATTCCGGCATGAAGCAATCCAGCCAATGCTTGATTTCCTGCTCGGAATCGTTGCGTGTAAACCAATCTGAAATCAGATTGCGCAATTCGACCAATAAATCAAAGAGCTTCCCCTCGTGGGTGTTCAAATATTCCAGGTCGTAAATCAATCCTTTCATGTGTTGCAAGAAGGATCTCAGCTTGATGATGCCGTACGTCAGCTGCACATGCAGGTCGATGAAATTCGCAGCAAGAAACTCAATGGCGGTCTGGATGCGGATGTGTTCCAGGTTTTCAGCCGTTTGAACGATGTTCGGCGTATGAGCTTCACCCCACAAGTGATGCATGTCGCTCCATATGGTGAAGCGTGCATTGTCGTTTAGCTGATCTGCACTGATGGCCATGATGCCATGCGTAAAAAGTACCCTCTGGGTTTCGGGCAGATTTTCGAGTCCGGTTCGGGTGCAGGTAGTCCCGGGTTCGAATACAAACAACAGGTCGAGGTCGGATATGCCTGGCGTTGTAATGTTCCCGAATCTGTAGATCGAACGCAAGCCATCAATCCCTACATTACGTTGAACAATCCCGGCACAGGCATCAGCGTAGAGTTGCCTCGAACAGGGCACCGGTTGGTCAATGAATCTCAGTGCTGACATGGCTTATCTTCCTGCTGATTTGAAAGGAGAAAACAGGCCTCTGCGCCTACGTTTTCCATCAATGTAACAGTGGTCTCCACAAATGGAAAGGGTGTGAATCCCATCCGGGTACCGGTGTCCGAATTGATGCGGCTCAAGGGTGTTGATGCAGACTTCGGAAAAATCATGTGGGGAGATGGTATCAACCTGATGGATTCGGATGCTTCCACCATAACGCTTGCTGCTGTCCTGGGCCGGCCGATACAGTTTACCCTCGTGGATGAAGAGGTGGCCCGCCGGGCGCGCTGAACAGATGTCGGTCTTTACGGGGTTTTTCGGATGAGATAGAAACGGTCCAGTCAGGCTTTCGGAATGAAATACATGTAATCGGATATCGGCTCCCTTTTCGGATGCGTCGGTGCAAAACAGCCACCAGCGGTTCTCAAAAAATATCAGGGAGGGGTCTACAGCATGAAAGCGCTCAAGTAAAACAAACGCATGTTCAATGCCGCTGAGTTCGGAATTCAGTTTGTACAATACGAGTTTTCCGGAGCGTTGGTTTTCGGGCAAAATGTAGTGTGCTCCCTCGGATTCTAAGGTGTACGGATAACTGAAATGACTTCCGCTTAATAGTGATTGATTTCCGGGAGAGATGAAAATCGACCCCGATCCATTCTTGAGATATTCGTAAAAGACAACATCTTGCTTATCCCTTGTTTGGAATGCAAATGGATCGGCCTGAAAGCTTCCGTTTGCACTCTCCTTCATCCATTTGGTTTTTTCACTGTGGCTCAATAGCCCGAAGGCTAAGCGTTCAACCGGGGCATCTACCTTGGCGATGTTCCAAACATCGGTGGAGGTTAACTGCCGGTAACGATGTTTGAGTTGGTGCCGAAGGATTGCCAACTGCAGTTGGAAAAGTCCAACCGGATTGCGTGTTGAGTCCACAACTACTGTGGGCGTACCTGAGCGTGCTGCATCAGTAAGAATCAACTTGGTGGATTGCGAAATCAGCCGAAGTGCTTCATCCAGGATACGGTCTAGTGAACTGCGGTAGTGGTGAAGGGATACCGGTACCTGTGCAACGTGAATGAGCATTTTTTTCCGACTCCCCGGGGCCAGCAGAATCATAT
>JBJTJB010000356.1:0-1762 GCA_046095245.1 Bacteroidota bacterium
GCCTTAACGTACCGATATCAGGCAAGAAATTGTTGGCCGGATCTTCGGCATACACCCGTACTTCGATTGCATGACCGTTTATCCGAAGGTCTTCCTGCCCGAATGAAATAGGCTCACCTTCCGCAATACGGATCTGTTCACGAACCAGATCGACACCGGTGATCATTTCCGTTACCGGATGCTCAACCTGTAATCGCGTGTTCATCTCCAGAAAATAGAAGTCCAGGTTCTCATCCAGCAAAAACTCGACTGTTCCAGCACCACGATAATCACAGGCTCTGGCAACCTGCACGGCGCACAGTCCCATGGCCTCTCGTTTCTCAGGAGTTAGTACCGCACTAGGGGCTTCTTCTACAACCTTTTGGTGGCGGCGCTGAACGGAACACTCGCGCTCAAACAGGTAAACCACATTTCCATGATTATCGGCCAAAACCTGGATTTCGATGTGACGGGGCGAACCCACATAGCGTTCTATGAATACAGAACCATCGCCGAATGCCGAACGGGCCTCACTGACCGCACGTTCAAGCATCTCGTCAAATTGGCTCACATGTTCCACGATGCGCATTCCCTTCCCGCCTCCACCGGCGGAAGCTTTTATCAAAATCGGTAAACCGACCTGCTCGGCAATCTGCCGCGCTTCATTCACATCCGAAATGGCTTCGTCCGTGCCCGGAACCAACGGGATGCCATACTGTTTTGCCGCAGCCTTTGCGGCAAGCTTGCTACCCATCATCTCCATCGCCTCGGCTGTGGGGCCGATCAGTACGAGACCGGCCGCTTTCACCGCTCTGGCGAATGCCGGATTCTCGGACAGAAACCCATAGCCTGGGTGGATAGCTTGTGCGCCGGTTTCCAGAGCTGCCCGAATGATCTTATCAATGACCAGATAACTTTCTGACGATGGAGCAGTCCCGATGTGGACCGCCTCATCAGCCTGGCGCACATGGGGTGCATCCCGATCCACATCCGAATAGACCGCAACGGTGCGAATTCCCATTTCACGGGCTGAACGTAAAATCCGAACGGCTATTTCGCCCCGGTTAGCAACTAAAATCTTGGTGAATTTCATGGGCTAAATTTACTGAGATTGCAGCAAGAGGGCACAAAAGAAACGGGGCATCCGGAAATGGACACCCCGTTTGAACAATCATGTTGTCAGAATCAGCCTACAACCTGCTGTACAAGGTCAGCAGCCTCTTTCAGTTCAATAGCAGAAAACACCTTCAGTCCACTCTCATCAATTAATCGTTTGGCTTCATCGGCATTGGTCCCTTGTAAACGTACGATGATCGGAACGGGAATGTTACCAATATTGCGGTAGGCATCAACGATACCCTGAGCAACCCGGTCACAACGCACAATACCTCCGAAAATGTTCACCAGGATGGCTTTCACGTTCGGATCTTTCAGAATGATCCGGAATGCCTGCTCGACACGTGCGGCATTTGCAGTTCCACCCACATCGAGGAAGTTGGCGGGTTCGCCACCGGCCAATTTGATGATATCCATGGTCGCCATGGCAAGACCTGCACCATTCACCATGCAGCCCACGTTTCCGTCGAGCTTTACATAATTGAGGTTGTGCTCTCCGGCTTCCACCTCTGTCGGATCTTCCTCCAACACATCGCGCATGGCCTCAAAATCGGGATGGCGAAACAATCCATTATCATCCAGGTTCACCTTGGCATCCACTGCAATGATCCGGTCATCGGATGTTTTGAGCACCGGGTTGATTTCAAACAAGGACGAGTCAGTATGC
>JBJTJB010000357.1:0-3054 GCA_046095245.1 Bacteroidota bacterium
AGGTTGACCCGCCCTGCTGTTTGAGCTGATTGAAAAAACCGACCTACGCCTTAACCTCGGCCCGGACTCATGGTTGCAGACTGGCGGCGGCTGGAAGGGCAAGGCGGAAAAGGAAATTCTGTACCGGGCCAGCGGCAAGGGAAATTGATTCCCGTTTTTGAACTAAACTATCCAAAATCTGGAAATTATCAAGGGCTTACCCTCAATTTGCATAGGCTATCTTTTTGAAAATCAGTATTCACTATATTCGCCGCATGGATGGCATGATTTTGACACAATCTGTCAAACACTAAAATAGAATCAACGCGTATATGCGTGTAAAAATCTCCTTTCTCCGGGATCAAATGTCGGCCAACATGATCCCTTTGCACCACCAGTCACTCATTGCAGAGAGTCTTTTTACGCTCGCAGAATCAGTAGGAGGTGATGGCCGTGAGTTGTGCTTCTCAAGTTTGAAGGGTACATCCAAGATCCAGAATGGCTTTATGCGTTTTCTGAGTTCCAAGCTGACGCTTGTGCTGAGTTCGCGCAATGCCGACCTGGTCGAAAAAATCACGTCCAAAGTATTCGAATCGCCCTACTTCGCGGTGGGTAAAATGAACCTGATGCCCCGTAGCCACGAGTTCATCACCGATCCGGTGTTTGAAACCAAAATGCGCTACCTCTGTATCAGCCCCATGATTTTGGTTGACCCGAGCCGTGATCCGGAGCGGAGCCAATTGATCATTGATCCGACCTCTCAGGAGTTTTCCGATATCCTGTACGAGCAGACCCTCGACCGGATGGAGCGGGCAGGGTATACCGAATCCGATCTCAACAATTTCGCGGAATTCGATGTACAGCCCGATCACGAGTACGTTCAGAAGTTGAACGAAAGTGGAAAGAAGTTCGCCCGTTACTACCGTGCTGCGGATGGCTCAACCATGATTGGTTATCTGCTGCCGTTTACCTTGCATGCCCATCCCGAAGTACACAAATTCATTTGGGAATCCGGCATGGGAGCCCTCTGCGAGCAGGGGTACGGAATGATCGATCAGGTGGTCACTGCCTGATTAAACCAACTCGTTAACATCAAGTCCCGGTAATCAGCCGGGACTTTTTTATTTCTCCTTGGGTCGCTTTCGTATTTTCGCCGACCCCGTCATCATGAGCAGGTCGAAAATCGCATGGATCATAGCCGGAGCAGTATTGCTCTTCCTGCTGACACTTTTTTTGGTTCGTGATGCGCTTCTCGGGTGGGGAATCCAAAAAGCAGCTGATAAGATCAGGTCCAGGTTTGGGGCTGAACTAAAGGTTGGGGCCTATGAGATGAGCGGTCTCAGGACCATATCGCTGTCAAACCTCACCCTGGTTCCCGCAGGCGGAGATACCTTGGTCATGGTAAAGGCTGTCAGTTGCCAACTCAGTTGGTCGGGTTTACTCCGGATGCGTCCCCAGTTCAGCTTGATAGCGCTGGATACAGCAACCATTAGCCTGGTCAAAAGGGACTCGTCCGATAACTTCAGGTTCCTGCTGGCCCGGAAGTCCGAGGCGAGCGATTCAACAAAGCGTGAGCTGCCTTCTACCATCGGTTACGAGGAACGAATTGGTGGCATACTGGATCTGGTGTTCGATTGGTTCGGTACTGAGATAAGTGTGAACCGTTTTTCCATCCGCTACACGCGGGGGAATGTGGTGGAGGAGTTGCTGATTCCCCAGTTGTTCCTCGAGTCGGGTCAGTTTAAATCGAGTATCGTGACGACTTCCGGCGAAGGGGTTTCGCTCTGGATTGCACACGGTGAATTCGATACCAGGAATAGGAATCTGCAATTGGCCATAGGACGTAGCAGTGATAAAGCCATGGCTTTGCCTTTTCTGGATGTACTGGATGGGCTTAAGGTTTCACTCGATTCTGTGCGTTTCCGGTTGGCTGAAAAGGAGGGGACACATGCGCTCAATTGGACATCGACGCTGGAACTCTACGGATTCATGACCAGGCATTGGCGGCTTTCCGAGGAGGAAATCCATGTCCCTGCTCTGCGTTTAACCATGAACGGTTACGCCGATGCGGACTCGGCCGGTTTGTTGCCGGGTAGTTTTTGTCAGCTGGGCAAGGTGCCTCTCAAGCTGGGTTTGGATGTATCGCGCGAACCCGAACGGCGGATTCGCTCAAGGGCCGAGTTCAATTTGTCGGATGCAGGTAACCTATTCGGCTCCCTTCCCTCGGGAATGTTCAGGAGTGTTCGGGGAATCAAGGCCAGCGGAGGCCTGCGGTTCGAGTTTCTGGCGGATATCCCCCTCGACAGACCCGAGGCCCTCCAACTGGAATGTGGCATGAAGCCAACAGGTTTTCGAATCGAATCGTACGGAGCGGAAAATTTCGCCCGCATCGCCCAGCCCTTCACATTTCTCGCCATGGATGGAGAGCGGCCCGTAAGAAGCTTCAATGTAGGACCCGACAACCCTTCGTTTACACCACTCGAACAGATTTCACCCGCGCTGCGGAATGCGGTATTGATTTGCGAGGATCCATCCTTTTTTCAGCACGCCGGCTTTGTAGATGAGAGTTTCCGGGAGTCGATGGCAACAAACCTGAAACAGCGCCGTTTTGCCCGTGGAGGAAGCACCATTAGTATGCAGCTGGTCAAAAATGTGTTCCTAAGCCGGAATAAGTCCATTTCCAGAAAGCTGGAGGAAATCATGATTGTATGGATTATGGAGCGAAATCGTCTGGTGTCGAAGGAGCGGATGTTCGAAGTTTATCTCAACATCATTGAATGGGGGCCGGATGTGTACGGAATTGGCGAAGCATCACGGTTTTATTTCGACAAGGCACCGGCGCAACTCACCCTGGAGGAAAGTATCTTCCTGGCCAGCATCGTGCCCAGTCCCAAAGCATTCCGGTATCGCTTTGATGCCAACGGGCAATTAAAACCCCATTTGGGCGGATTCTATAAGCAGGTGGTGGGTCGTATGGTGAGAAAGGAAATGATCCCCCAGGAACTTGCCGATGGCATTCAGCCTGCCATCCGTTTGAGTGGCCCGGCAGCCCAGCTGGTGCAACCAATCGATACC
>JBJTJB010000358.1:0-1121 GCA_046095245.1 Bacteroidota bacterium
AGGTTCGCTTTACCCTCGCGAACCGCCTTGATTTCAGTTCCTGTAAGCATGATTCCGGCCTCCCAGGTAACACTGATAAAAAAATGATGGGCAGCCTTCCTGTTCGAAATCTGTACCTATGGAGCCTTTTACATTGCCCCAAAGGTAGTCAAACGCACAGGGGTGTTCAGTCGCGTACAATAAGAACCGGAATCCTTACTTTATGACGCACGGAGTCAACGGTAGATCCAAGCAGGAAATCCATCAGAGCCCGGTGGCCATGTGCTCCCATAACCAGCAAATCGGCTGTTTGGGTTTCAACGATTTCAGGAATACGCATTGCAGGTCGTCCATAACCGGGATGCAGTTCGGTGGAATATCCTTTCGCATTGAGCAGCTGAGCGTACAGGGACAATTGTTCAAGGTCGCGGGCTGATTCCAGGTCAGCCGAGGTGGTACCAGACCAATGAGCCCCGGCACTTTCGGTGATGTGAATCAACAAATAGGTTGCAGACGTACCTCCCTGATCGATGGCTTGCTGAATAACCGCCTGATCTGTCGAGCCGAAGTCGAGGCACAAGGCGATTCGACGGGGTGCCTGACGTGTCCGTAACTGAAGAGAAGCGGGGGTAGCCGGATGCGGCCCGGTAAGTGATTTTTCCTTTCGCCTTCGGACCCATGGTGCGAAGGTGATATACAACAACATCAGCCCGCAGAACAAGGCAAAGGGGACAACGCCGTACACGAGCCAGGGAGAGGCCTCCGCCTGGAGCCATTCACCCAGTTGACCGGCAACAAGCTTCACATTGAGTGAAACGATAATCAAGGCACACAGCCAAGCGGCAACTCGAGTCAACAGGGATATGGTAAACGTCCCCATCTTTTCACGGTCGCTCACGAAGTGGATCAACGGAATCACCGCGAAGCCCAACTGTAGACTTAAAATCACCTGACTCAAAATCAGTAGGTCACCGGTGTGCTCCTCGCCCTTGTAGTGGATTACCAGGACTGCCGGAGCTATGGCGATCAGCCGCGTAATGAGTCGGCGGATCCAGGGGGCTATGCGTAAATCAAGGTAGCCTTCCATTACAATCTGACCAGCCAATGTTCCGGTGATGGTTGAACTTTGGCCGGCGCATAGC
>JBJTJB010000359.1:0-1338 GCA_046095245.1 Bacteroidota bacterium
GCCAGGATATGCGTGATGCCATCCAGGACTTGAAAAAGAACGAACAAGCCAATTGACCTCGGTCGATATGATCTTGCCAACCCGGACAAATTGTCCGGGTTTTTTATTTCCTGATTTGACTTGATGGATGTAATTCGGATATTTGCAGCCCCAAAACCAAATACGGCGAGGTAGCTCAGGTGGTTAGAGCGCAGGATTCATAACCCTGAGGTGGAGGGTTCGATTCCCTCCCTCGCTACTGAACAGCATTCGAATGCACAAATCGGGTGAGCAGCAGTACACTGTTCACCCGATCTGTTTTTTTGTCGAATACAACCAAGTCCTTAACGGCAGAGGTTAACGCGTAGGATAGGACAGCCTGATTTGATTAATGCTTGAAAAATGTACACCGCTTGCGATCCATTACGAAGGATACTGCCTGTTCAAGAGTCGGCTATGGTGCTTGAGTGTCCTGAGCACAAGAGATACTGCCACGATTGCACAACAAATGTACAGCAAACGGTCTCCGACAGCCATTCTGCCAAAGCGCACCCACCCGATTATGATTTCAAGGAAAAGGTAGCTTACGGCGATGGCGATCAGGCCGGAGTACTCTCCCCGTAAAGCGGGTTTGATGGAAAAATGGACGACCGGTCTTTCGAATCCTGAAAAACGCGGAATGAATGCGGGTACGCGATTGCTCCATTGGATGAATGCATCGCCGAATTTCCCCGCGATATATGCCTCTTCTGCAAGCATGATTCTCTCGTAGTATATCCAGTAGAGCAGTGAAAAAACCAGGATGAAAACAGGAGACTCCACAAAAACGACCAATCCTACCCAAATGAGGTAGTTTCCGAGGTAAAGCGGATGCCTCACCAAGGAATAGATGCCGGTTGTGTTGAGGCGCTCAGCCACCTGTTCGTCGGTGTTCCGACCGCTGGTTCCCTCAGGTGTGGTGCCCACCGTGTAGCAACGCACCCCCAAACCGGCCAAAACCAAAGACAATGAAACTGCATGGTAAATCCGGCTTGACTGAGCAGAATGGTCGGAGTAGTCGTTGAAATAAACAAAGAATACAGATAGCACGAAAAAAACAAGAGGGAACTGCCCTCTGTATCGAAAAAGGAAAGCCCCCTCCTTTTCCATCGCTGAACTCATTCTCATCGCAGGCGAATTAACGACATTCCGGTTTACCAGGAAAATGAAATCGACAAGGAATTCACGGATTAAATGAGTATCTTCGTGCCCCTTTGCACATGGGCTGGAATACGGATTCCGCCACTAAAAAAAGTGAAGATGGATCTCATGACACAGAAGAAAGAAAAAATCTCCCTGGAGTTCGAAATAAAATCATCT
>JBJTJB010000360.1:0-2002 GCA_046095245.1 Bacteroidota bacterium
GTACTATTCCTGCTGCTACTCCAGCCAACGCAACCGTCACCTGGAATGTTATTGCCACCGATGGTGTGTACAGCCCGACCTTTTTTGGTGTTTCGTACAAAGACGCATACCTCACAGGTGTAACGGTGCCGGTGAATGCCACCCCTGCAGCATACTGCGCAGGTGGTTCGTCGGTGTTACTCGCCGGAACTCCCGGTGGTAACGCGACTGTCGGAACAGGAACAACAGCCAACACGGCCAGCGGTTATCCAACCATGTTTGGTAACTACTGGTATCAGGAATGGCATCAGGTGGTGTATTCAGCAGCCGAACTGGCAGCAGCCGGTCTGGTACAAGGTAACATCAGTGCCATCCGCTTCAACCTGAACTCGCCAGCAAACCCCGCCGGTGTAGCCGATTACACGGTTCGTATGGGTGCAGCTCCTTCGGAGTTTGTGACCGCCTTCCAAACCACCGGTTTGACTACGGTTTTCGGTGGTGTAGGTACAACATACACCACGCTTGCCGGAGTGAATACCATTAACCTTTCTACACCCTATTACTGGGATGGCACATCCAACCTCTTGGTTGATGTACGCGTTTCCGGTGCGTATGGTAGCGCGAACGCTATCACGGTCAACACGGTGAAGTCAACAGGGCAATCGGTTGTATTTGCATATTCCACATCCTCCAACCCGAACTTTTGGACCAGCAACCCTGCTCCTACGCTGAGCTTCAGCCGTCCCAATATCACCATCGTTGGTAATACCTCTTTGCCCGGATTCAGCGTTTCCTGGTCGGATGGTTCCAGCACAGTAGGCAGCGGAAACCCCATCACGGTGGCGCCCGCTACGACCACAACCTACACGGCAACCCTCACGGATGCCAATGGTTGTACGATTGTTTCTACTCCCGGCACGGTGACTGTCAATCCGATCCCTGCAGCCCCCACGGCTACGCCAAGCGCACAGTGCGGAACCGGAATCCCCCGTATCAAGGTTAGCGGTGGTACGGCTTACAACTGGTACCTCGCCGCGACCGGCGGAACCGCTATTCAGAGTTCAAACAGTGATTCGCTCACCAGCTACCAGATCAGTACTACAACCACGTTCTACGTATCCAACATCGATCCGCTGACAAGCTGCGAAAGCGGCCGCACAGCCGTTGTAGCAACGGTCAACCAGCCGGATCCGATCGCTGCCTCCAACAACACCGGCGGCACGCCTATTTGTCCAGGAACCAGTGTGATCCTCAGTGTGAGTCAGACCGGAAACACCAACACCTACAGCTTGAGCTGGAGCGGGGTTGGTGCAAGCGGACTTACAGGTAGCTCTGTGACCATTACTGCCCCCGATGCTGGTGGAACCTATACCTACACGGTGAATGCTGTGGATGGAACCTGTAACGCAACAGCCACGACCAGCATCACAGTTATCGCTCCTCCGGTCATCAACAACATCACGGCCAACCCCTCTACTCCGGTTTGTGCGGGTAGCAGTGTAACCTTGACAGCTGTAACCGGTTTGGTGCCTTCTACCAGCCCGACTGCATACTCTTTTGCACAAAGCGCTGGTACGTTCACTGCCCTTGCCGGTGGTACCAACTCAACAGCAGCCGGTGATGATGGTACCGAACTCAACGTGCCAATCGGATTCAATTTCAATTACAACGGTACAGCACGTACCACCATCGGAATCTGTACCAACGGTTTGCTCAGCTTTGGAACCTTCCCGGGATCAAACTGGGTAAACAACCTCGCTTCCAATGCGCTTATCCTTGGACCAATGTGGGATGATAACCACCGTTCTACCGGTACTATTTCTTACCTCACTACCGGAACAGCTCCCAACCGTGTGTTTACGGTAGAGTGGAACCAGATTGCTATCGGTGGTGGTGGTAACGCCTCAAACCCCAAAGGCACCTTCCAGGTGAAGCTGTTCGAGGGAACCGATGTTATCCAATACGTATATGGCCCGATTTCAGCGATGACTAGTGTGTCAGCTTCGATCGGTGTGTCCGGATC
>JBJTJB010000361.1:0-3188 GCA_046095245.1 Bacteroidota bacterium
CCGGGAATATCTTCCGTTTCGAGGTAGCGAAGCAAACGGTCTGCAGTTGATGCAAGGTCTTCAAACTTGTCGCCGCGTATTTCAATGTTGATCGGTTTACCAACGGGTGGTCCCCCTTGTTCCTGATCTACCGAAATCTCCGCACCAGGGATTCCCTTTACGGCATCACGAATCATACCCAGGTATTGTTTTGAGGAAATACCGTTCCTGTCGCTGAATTTTTTGAAAGCAACAGTGACTTTCGCCTTGTGCGGTTGTATACTGACGTCAAATTCATTCGCGTCGTTGGTACCGACGGCCACATTGGTGATGACAGAGGTGACTATTGGGTTTTTCGGACCGAGCACTCTGGCAATCCTGGTCTCAACGAGGTGGGCTACACTATCTGTGGTGGAGGGGTCGGTTCCAACGGGAAGTTTGATGTAGGCATAAATGAAGTTCGGGTCGCTGCTGGGGAAGAAAACCACATCAGGAGATCGGGCAATCATACCGAACAGTGCACCGAAAAACAGAACTACCGTTGCCGCGAGCATGGTCTTTGGCCAGGCCAACGCTTTTTCGAGTATACGGCCATACCAGTTTCTGAATCTCGGCCAGGCTTTATCCTGGAAACGGTGGATCAGTTTCTGAAGTACGAAATGGTTCAGGAATGCAAATCCGATGGTGAGTATGGCGAGGTTTCCTATGGCATGTGATCCACCCAGGTGAGCAAGCACTGCGATACTGACTAAAACCACGGAGGTGATTTTCAAGCCGCGCGTCACCCGAGGATGCTTTAACTGCTCCTCGTCGTGCGGTTTCATGAAATCGACAGCGAATACTGGATTGATGATATACGCCACCACAAGTGACGCCAGTAAAGTCACGATCAACGTGATCGGAAGGTAAAACATGAACTCACCGATGGTGCCGGTCCAGAATGCAAGTGGAACGAACGGAGCCAGGGTCGTCATGGTTCCACTGAGTACCGGCAGGAAGACCTCCCCGGCCGCAAGCTTTGCTGCTTCCTTGATTGGTCTCTTCCCGTTATCAAAAATGCGGTGGGTGTTTTCAATGACAACAATTGCGTCGTCCACCACGATGCCCAGCGCCAGGAGAAAGGAGAAAAGTACGATCATGTTCATGGTAAATCCGATGGCCGGCATGAACATGAAGGCGAGAAACATCGATAAGGGCACACTCATCGCCACGAAAAAGGCATTGGTCGTTCCCATGAAGAACATGAGGATGAGCAATACCAGGATGAAGCCGATAATTATGGTATTGATCAGATCATGAAGGGTAGTCTTGGTCTGATCACTTTGGTCTCCCGTAATCGTGACATCGAGGTTGCGTGGCAAGTCACTTTTCTGCATTTCAGCCACCATACCTTTGATCTTATCGGTCGCTTCGATGAGGTTGTAGCCGGAGCGCTTTACAATGTTGAGCGTGATCACATTTTTTCCATCGAGGCGGGCATAACTTTCCTGGTCTTTGTAGGTATCACTGATCTGTGCGATATCCTTAAGATAGACGGTGACTCCCGCAGAACCGTGGATGACGATATTGGCAATTTCGTCTACCGAGCCGAACTCACCCCGTACGCCGATCGTTCGTTTTATCCCGTCGGTTGACACTGTTCCTCCGCTGATGGACATGTTTTCGAAGCGGATGGCCGATTCAATATCGTTCATCGTGATCTGTGCCGCCTGCATACGGTACATATCTACGTTCACCTGGATTTCCCGGTCAAGTGCTCCAACCATTTCCACCCGGCTGATTTCCTTCATGCTTTCAATCCGGTCCTTGATGTCATCGGCATAACGCTTCAGACGGTTCAATTCCATATCCCCACTCAGGTTCACAAAAAGGATCGGAATTTCCGAAAAGTTCACATCGGTGATGGCCGGATCGTCTTTCAGATCGCTCGGCAGTTCCGATTTGGCCTTATCGACGGCATCTTTAACGCGTTGTTTGGCATCCGCCACTGATACATCCGAATTGAACTCAACGATGATGCTGGTGAAATCCTGGATGGAGTTGCTGCTGATCTTCTTCACACCCGAGGCGCTCTTCACCTGCTTTTCGATCGGCTTGGCGATCAGGTTCTCCATGTCGCTTGGAGAATTTCCGGGATGGACCACACTCACGAATATCTGCGGAAGCGAGATGTCCGGAAAATTCTCCTTTGGCAATCCATTGTACGACATGATTCCCGCCAGCGTGATGATCACTGTGAGAATGTAGATCGTCGTTTTGTTATCGATCGACCAGCTGCTCGGTTTGAATTCTTTGAATACGTCTTTCATGCGCCTGGGCTGTTTACTGGTCGATGGTTTGTCCGTCAACCAGGTCCTGATATCCGCTGGTCACCACTTTATCACCGGGATTGATTCCCTCAGTGACTTCGATTTTCCCATTGTAGGTCTTTCCGGGTTTTACTGCTGTCTTGGTTACTTTCTTTCCGGTCGCGGTGTAGACATAACTTCCTTCCGGTGTTTGTTGCACAACATCAAGGGGGAGTACCAGGCTGTTGTCGTTTCGGTAGTCGATGATGCGTAATACAGCCACCTGGTTGGGATGTAGTTTGATATCATCCCCTTTCAGTTCTACTTCCACCTTGAACGTCCTGTTGAGTGCATCAATCACTTTTCCGGAATGGGTAATTTGAGCTGCCAGGGTCTGCTTCATATCCGGAAAATACACCTCCACCGAGTCGCCGGTCTTGATCTTATCGATGTAGGCTTCTGCAACTTCCGCCTTCACTTTCAGCTTGGAGAAATTCACTACGCGCAGGCCTGGCATCCCCGGAGCGAAGGCCTGGCCGATTTTCAGATCAACCGCATCGACAGTTCCGTTGATGGGAGCCTTGATCCGTGTCATTTCAAGTTGTTCACGCACCGTAGCCAGTTTCTTATCTACCGATACCAAGGTGTTTTTCGCCTGCAGGAATTGCACCTCGGTTCCGATCTTCTGGTCCCACAGTGATTTTTGTTTTTCATACAACACCGCTGCAAACTCCCGCTGGGATTGGAGTTCGCCCATTGTTTTTTCAAGCACACCGTTGTCGAGCTCGGCCAAAAGACTTCCTGGCGATACGCGGTCGCCCACCTTGACATGGATCTTGCTGATATTGCCGTGCATGGAGGGGCTCACAATGTCGTTCTGGTCGACTTACAATTTGGCTTGTACTTCGATTTTGTGAACGA
>JBJTJB010000362.1:0-2278 GCA_046095245.1 Bacteroidota bacterium
TATAGAATACAACTGCCGGATGGGTGATCCCGAAACGGAGGTGGTGTTGCCTCGCATCCGTACCGATCTGGTCGAATTGCTGGAAGCCGTTGCGGAACAACGACTTGATCGCATGTAACTGGATGTTGATCCGCGGACTGCCACCACCGTGATGATGGTGTCGGGAGGATATCCCGGTAATTACGATAAGGGCTTCGCCATCCGGAATCTTGACAAGGCCGGCGAAGCGATTGTGTTCCATGCCGGCACAGCTCTGCAGGATGGAGCAGTAGTGACCGCGGGTGGTCGTGTGCTCGCACTCACTGGTTTTGGTGAAGGCATTGCCGAGGCCCTTGCGCATTCCTACGCCGCTGCGAAGGCGATTGATTTCGATTATGCGTACTACCGCCGCGATATCGGCCTCGACCTGATGTCCGTCAAGCAGTCTGCGGAATGAGAAAATCCGGGATAAGATGCTGATCAAAACCCGTGCAGTGGTTCTGGATGTGACGCCGTATTCCGAAGCCAGCATCATTCTGAAAGCGTATACGGCCGAACACGGCTTGCAGAGTTTTTTGGTGAACGGGGTGCGCAAGCAAAAGGCCCGTTTTCCATCCAACCTGTTCCAGCCTCTGACCCTGCTCGAGCTGGTGGCCTATTTCCGCAAGCAAGGCGGGCTGCACCGGGTTTCGGAAGTCGATCTGTCACCACCTCTCGTGCACATTCCCTACGATACCGTCAAAACCACGGTTGCATTGTTTTTGGCCGAGCTCATTTATCGCTCGGTGCGGGAAGAGGAACGCAACCCGGAATTGTTCGGATTCATTGATCATGCCGTACAGATCCTGGATTTGCATCCCCATACGGCCTCGCGTTTCCACCTCGCCTTTTCATTGCAATTGACCCGCTATCTGGGATTTTTTCCCGGTGGTAGTCATGGTCCGCACGCACCCTATTTCGATTTGCGGGAAGGATTGTTCACGAGCCACCGCCCACCGCACCCTTACATTCTCGATCCTGAACTTGCAGCACGGTTTTATGCCTTGCTTCAGGTTGAACTGGAAGATGCCGAGTCAATGCGGATGATATCCTCCGAGCGTAAGTCTCTGCTGGATGCTATAATCCTGTATTACGAATTACACCATACACAAGGCTTCAGTATCCGCTCCCATGGGGTGCTGGCCGAACTCATGGCTTGAGCCGCTTGATTACCTTCGTCAAAATTTGAATCATGAAGAAAGCCTCTTCACGTTCCCTGCAATTCGGTACAGACTGGACCTATGCTCCGGCTCCGGAGAGTGCGGCGCACATCCGGTTTAACGAACGCTATGGTCTCTTTATCAATGGTCGCTTTCAGGCACCTTCCACCGGTCGTTATTTTGCCAGTATCAATCCGGCCACAGAAAAGGAAATTGCCCGGGTTGCCGAAGCCGGATCATCGGATGTCGACAAGGCCGTTCGTGCCGCACGTACCGCTTACGATAAGGTCTGGTCCAGGATTTCTCCCTCCGAACGGGGCAAATACCTCTATCGTATCGCCCGTCTCATCCAGGAAAATGCACGCGAACTTGCCATCATCGAAAGCATGGACGGTGGTAAACCCATTCGCGAAAGCCGCGATATCGACATCCCCCTGGTTGCGGCGCACTTTTTTTATTACGCAGGTTGGGCCGATAAGCTGCAGTACGCCTTTCCGGGACGCAATGCCGCTCCGGTTGGTGTGGCGGCGCAAGTCATTCCCTGGAATTTCCCATTGCTGATGGCCGCATGGAAAATTGCCCCCGCGCTGGCGTGTGGGACTAGGGTCGTGCTCAAGCCGGCCGAAACAACTCCCCTCACAGCACTTAAACTTGCTGAAATCCTGCAGGAGGCCGAACTACCTCCCGGTGTGGTCAACATTGTGACCGGCGCAGGTGCAAGCGGTGCAGCATTGGTTTCGCATCCCGGAGTAGACAAGGTTGCCTTCACCGGATCAACGGAAGTGGGTAAGCACATCATGCGCAGCATTGCCGGAAGTGGAAAGAAATACACCCTGGAGCTTGGAGGCAAAGCTGCCAATATCCTGTTCGAGGATTGTGCGATTGATCAGGCAGTAGAGGGGATTATCAACGGTATTTTCTTCAATCAGGGCCATGTGTGTTGTGCCGGTTCACGACTGCTGGTGCAGGAGGGGATCGCGAAAGAAGTGTTGCGTAAGCTCAAGGATCGTATCTCCACCCTCATTGTCGGCGATCCGCTGGACAAGAACACCGATATCGGTGCAATCAACTCCAAGGAGCAGCTGCAGAAGATCAAAACC
>JBJTJB010000363.1:0-1194 GCA_046095245.1 Bacteroidota bacterium
CAGCAATCCTCCGGATCCGATCATTTTCTTTGCAGTGGCCCGATGTGCCGGAGGGTAGATACGGTCGAGACCATGAGCAGTAACACCAATGGTGGATAGCCCGTTGTTGAGCGCAGCCTGATGGGCACGGATATCGATACCGTAGGCCAAACCACTCACAATGCAAACACCGAAGGGCGCAAGTCCTGCGAGCAATTGCTCCACACATAACAAACCATAGTCGGTTGCATGCCGGGTGCCAACTATGGCCAGATATCGACCGGAATTGAAATCGGCCTTCCCCTTGGAATACAACAAGGCCGGGGCATCGTGGCATTGAATAAGCCGGTGGGGGTATGATGCATCGGTAAAGAAAATCGGTTGAATACGATGTCGGCGGATGAATGCAAGTTCGCGTTCGGCAAGCGGAAACACAGGAGCGGAAAACGCTTTGGAAATCCTTCGCGCTCCCAAACCCGGAATTCGAGCCAACAGACTACGCTTTTCCCTGAAAACAGCCTCCGCAGAACCGCAATGCCCCACCAGTGCACGCGTCAGTACGGGTCCCACCGCAGGAAGGAAAGATAAGGCGATGCGGGACAGTAACTCCTGTTCCGTGATCGAAGCAGTTGAATGCACTTCTGTCACCGGTGGTATTCGTTGGAAAGGGTGCCAAAGATACTGCCGGAAAATTCCGATCTTTTGCTCGATTACACGCCGAAGTCATGCTTAAACGTTTGTACTCGCTTATCGCTGTATTATGCATCGTGTCAACCGGTATCATGGCACAGAATGCCACGATTAAAGGTAGGGTCAGAGATGAAAAAACCCGCGAGCCATTACCCTTCGCCACCGTGATGACGGACGACCGGAAGCATGGTGTGCAAACCGACCAGGAGGGTCAGTTCAAGCTCGTGCTTCCGGCAGGAAAGCACGTGTTGCTTTTTAATTATATCTCCTATAAAACGGAATCGAGGCTTATTGAACTATCGCCGGGCGAATCCGTAGGTTTGGATATTTTGCTCGCACCGGAGCTGTTGGACTTCCGTCAGATTGTCATCACAGGCAACCGAAACAGGCAACGCATCGAAGAAACAGTCACATCGATGGACGTACTTCCGCAGCAGCTACTGGAGCGGCGGGCCGACAACAACATCGAAACCGCTGTGGAACAGGTGCCGGGTGTGACCGTGATTGATGGCCAAGCGAATATCC
>JBJTJB010000364.1:0-1732 GCA_046095245.1 Bacteroidota bacterium
AACCGGAGATGATGCCGTATTGAACCACCGCCAGAATGAGCACCCCTGCAACTGCCGTTTTGATGAGGCCGCCGGTGGTGACGCTGTGCTTTCGGAAGTAGTAAATAAAGGCAAGTGCCGGAATGGTGAGCAAGTTGAGTAAGTGGACGCCGATGGAGAGCCCCATCAGGTATGCGATGAGGATGATCCAGCGGTTGCCATGGCGCTCATCGGCTACGGCTTCCCACTTGAACATGGCCCAGAACACGATGGCGGTGAAAAAAGATGAACTGGCATACACTTCCCCTTCGACCGCCGAAAACCAGAACGAGTCGCTAAAGGTGTAGGCCAAGGCTCCCACCAGTCCGGCACCCATGATGGCCAGGGTATTGCCCATATCGGGATCCCCCTTGGTTACCAGGATTTTACGGGCCAGGATGGTGATGGTCCAGAACAGGAATAAGATGGTTCCGGCACTCATCAGGGCGCTGAGCAGATTGATCATCACCGAAACCGCTTCCACATCGCCTCCGGCAAACAGGCTCATGATACGTCCCATCATCATAAACATAGGGGCGCCGGGCGGGTGACCCACCTGAAGCTTATAGCTCGATGCGATGAACTCACCGCAGTCCCAGAAACTGCCCGTAGGCTCCAGGGTGCTGATGTACACAAAAGCAGAGATGGCGAAACTCAGCCATCCGCATAAATTGTTGATAAGACGATAGTTAGGCATAGTCTAAGGCGAATCCTGCGAAGGTAGTGTTTGTCGGGCAATGTGGCAATCGGCAAGGGCACTGCTCTCGCTTTGGTTTTCCCTTGCATTTTGGCGTGGAAAAACATCCCGTTGGCGGAAAAAAGGCTTGCGGATGCCCCATGTCGGGTCTACTTTTATGGACTTAACAAAATGGTCATCCGGAATCGCCCGGAACGGCGTAGCTTTGCAAGGCCGAATGTAAACCGCATGCGGAAACCCCACCCTCACACCTTCATCCGCCTTCTACTGGTAGTGCTCCTGCTGGGCCGTGCCCTGGGCAGTTCTGCTCAGGCGGTGAATGACTTCGGTGCCATCAGTTCCGGCACCTGGACCACGGCGTCCATCTGGAGGCAATGGGATGGAGTCGGTTGGAATACCGTACCGGCCGCGTTTCCCAACGGCTCCACCCAAAACGTATACATCCTGGCGGGTAGCACCGTTACCCTTCCCGCTCCCGGTCCCTATAACATCGGGCGACTAACCGTTGAAACCGGCGGGAAACTTTTTTGCAATTCAATAGCAACCAACGTGTACCTCAGTGTATGGGGTTCCAATATCATCTGCAACGGAGAAATCGGCAATGGTGCAACCTTCGATGGTATCGGCTTCAATTTCGAAGCGGCCTCCACCACCATCAGCGGACTGGGCACCTTTACTGCCTCCCGTTTCCGGAAAAGCGCTGTGATCAACCCGACTACGGCCTTGGTTATCGCCATGAACGTAACGCTTCGCTGGGACCAGGCTTCCAATACCCAGTTGTACAACAATACCAGCGTAGCAAGTCTCTTCAACGTGACTGTAAACGCCGGTTATACCCTCAACTGTGCAGGTAGCGCCACCTCACCGGGCAATGTGGCCATTGACGGAATCAATGGAACGGGAGCCGCCGAAGCAGGAGGGAACATTACCGTGAATGGCACCCTGATCGTGCCGGGTATTCTGTACGCCACCACCAACAACATCAATCTGGCAAATCCTTGCAATTTCACCATCGGT
>JBJTJB010000365.1:0-1247 GCA_046095245.1 Bacteroidota bacterium
AATTACCTTCGTAATCGGCCTTGGCCATGGCCACATGGAAAAGCCGCTTCGCCTTCTGAATCTGAGCACTGATCTTTGGCAAATAGGTGATTTTGAGCGGAGTGCCATACTGCTCAATGACGTCCATCAAGGGAACGCCGTTGAAATGCAGCTGGTTATCGATGACCTCAAAACTCTCCTGAGGGAACTCAAAGGTCTGGTT
Source organism: Bacteroidota bacterium (assembly GCA_046095245.1). GTDB lineage: Bacteria > Bacteroidota > Bacteroidia > AKYH767-A > OLB10 > JAJTFW01. The sequence goes on from JBJTJB010000365.1 coordinate 203, forward strand.
GATAAGGTCGATGTAGCGGTTTTTCATAAAGTAAGTGACTTGGTTGGCTATTAAAACTGGTAATGTAAGTAACTTGGATTGTCGACATAAAGATAGAAGTTGAGCATATTCTTTCTTCAATTTCTTTCATTTCGAACCAATAAAAAGACGTATGCATAAGAAAATCAAGCTGATAGAAGTGAAGTCGGAGATTGGAGCGGGTACCCGTGGCGCCTCACTTGGCCCCGATGCTATCAAAATCGCGGCACTTGACTATGGTTCCAACTTGTTCAACAAACTGCCTTCGATTGAAATTCCGGTTGAGAACAAGCTGTTGTTTGAGCATCAGGGTAGCCCCTATGCCAAACGACTCAGGGGCATCTTCAATATCTACGAGAAGCTAGCCAAAGTAGTGTCCGATACCCTCAAGGCAAAGGAGTTTCCCATCATCCTCGCGGGTGATCATAGCACGGCCGGAGGCTCTATTGCAGGAGTAAAAATGGCTAACCCGAAGGGAAGGCTGGGGGTGATCTGGATTGATGCGCATGCCGATCTGCATTCGCCCTACACCACCCCGACCGGCAATGTGCATGGTATGCCGGTAGCCGCTTCATTGGCCGAAGACAACAGTGCAAACAAGATGAACAAGCCCGATAAGGACACGCTGGAGCTTTGGAACCGCCTGAAAAAGATAGGCAACATATCTCCTAAGATCGCCTACAACGACCTGGTGTATATCGGAGTGCGCGATGTGGAGCCCGAGGAGTCATTCTTGTTAAAGAAGCACAAGGTGAAGATGTTTACCACCAGCGATGTGAAGCGGCACGGTGTTGAGAAGATCGCCCGGGATGCATTGGCTTACCTGTCCAACTGCACCAGCATTTACGTCTCCTTTGACGTAGACAGCATGGATAGTTCGATTTCTAAAGGAACGGGTACTCCTGTGCGCAACGCCATCACCTAAAAGGACGCCGCCTCGCTCTGTGTCCGTCCGATCCAACACTAAAAACTGTTCTCTTTCTAAATCGCTGAAGTCAAGCCCACCCTCGACAAAGACAATCTCATG
>JBJTJB010000366.1:0-3482 GCA_046095245.1 Bacteroidota bacterium
CGAGAAATTGCACACCCGAAACTGTTATTCCGCCGAGCTCATATTCTTTCGGATTGCTGAAATCGATGAGGATCCCCTCGGAACTGCCGATTTGTTGCGCACTGACCATGCCTGCACGCATCCCAATCAGGATGATCAAAAGGAAGAGCTTATTACGCATGCTCAGACTTTACTTGCTCTGATGTTTTTCCGAAGCGGCGTTCGCGTTGCTGGAAATCCAGCAAGGCCTCGTACAGATCTTCTTTCCGGAAATCGGGCCACAGCTTCGGTGTGAAATAAAGTTCAGCATAGGCGATTTGCCAGAGCAGATAGTTGCTGATCCTGGATTCACCGCTGGTGCGGATGAGGAGTTCCGGGTCGGGCCAGTCTGCTGTTGAAAGGTGTTTACTTACAACGTCTTCCGTGATGGCTTCCGGATCCAGTATTCCTGCTTTGACCTCTGATGCAATGGCTTTAACTGCCTTGGTGATTTCCCAGCGTGAACTATAGCTGAGAGCGAGCACGAGCGTCATCCTGGAGTTGACCGCAGTTTCGTCAATCGCTTTTCTCAGATTACGGGCCACCTTGCTCGGTAAAGCATCTATATCTCCGATGGCATCAAGCCGGATCTGATTCTTCATCAGTGTTGGCGTTTCCTTGCTGATGTTTTCAACAAGCAGATGCATGAGCGCGTCGATTTCCAGTTTCGGTCTGCTCCAGTTTTCAGTGCTGAACGCATACATGGTCAGCACTTCGATACCGAGCTCGGCAGCCGCCTCCACCGTTTCTTTCACGGCAGTAACTCCGCCCTGATGACCGAAGGTTCTGATTTTCCCCTGCTTCTTCGCCCATCGGCCGTTTCCATCCATGATGATGGCCACATGCCTTGGCAAACGGTTCGGATTGATTTGTTCTTTGAGGGGGGAGGACATAATAAGGTGGCCAAAGGTAGTAAATGCACTTCCCGCTTGACCGATCACCGAGGCATTAACCCGTACTTAACTGCTAACTTACCAAAGCTTGATCCGGAAAGGCTGGCAGCTATCGATGTACTTTTTGGAGAGCGTATAGGTAACCTGTACTCCGGTAAACACATACCAATCGCGCAGCCTGCGGTCGCCACGTTGTCGACCTATGTTCCCTGCCGGATCCCGATCCAGGGAGCGATCGCTTAGTGCTGCTGCGGTTTTGCCGTATTCTCGCCGTATGGCCAACGGATCTGCATACGTTGAACTCACATCGTCCAGGTAATCGGTAAAGGTGGGCCGTACACCGGTTTCAATCATCACACCGAATCGCCGCATGACCTTGAATTTGAATCCCCCCCCATACACAAACGAACCTGTGATTCGGCCATAGCGCTTCCGGTCCGGATACAACTCCGTACCCTGTCCTTCGGTTCCCAGAGGCTGGAGTTTTACCCATGAACCATTAATTTCAGCTTGCGGGTTGAAGTGGAATGCAGAGACACCAAAAAAGAGGAAAGGACTGAATTTAGCGAACGGGCTTGCGGTCTGGTAAGGGAAAAAGTTGAATTCAACCTGACCGGTCAGCTCAAGAATGGAGGAGCGGAAATGCAGGTTGCGGTTTCTTTCCCATTCGTTCTCAGCCTCAGCATCATCCGCATGGATTCTTCCGAAATTAATACCGCTTTTGAAGGCCCAGTGGTTACTGTATGACCTACGGTAGAGGACGCCCAGTGCAGGATCCAGAAACCGGGTGTCATACATGGTCGGATCCAAATCTCCTCGATACCCCATGGCGCCAATCATGAATCCCATTTCCCGGGATTGAGAATGAGCAGCGGTCACGTTAATCAGTGAAAAAAGCAATGCTAGGGTGGCAAGTCTCACGGTTCTGGCTCCTAACGCAGAAGTTTTTGAAAAAATTGTCCTCCCGGAATCCGGTCGGATTCAGCTTAGAACACCGGGAAGTTGGAACGGCCGGTGCGCAGTTTATAATGGATACTAATGATGGCAAACATGTATGCATCATTGTCCCGGGGATCACCGCGCTGCTGACCAGGAGCTGTTATGACATCGTCTGCATCCGTACCATTCAGCGAGGATTTGCTCGGATCGGCTAGCAGGGCTGCAACCTGACCGTATTTCTGCTTAATCGCTTCGTTGTCGTAATAGGTCTTGCTTACATCATCGATATAATCGGTAAATGTCTTGCGAATACCGAACTCGAACCCAACGCCCATCCGCCGGTTAAAGAAGTAGCGGGCCCCAATACCCATGGGGACGCAAATCTGTACAAGGTCATAGCGTTCACGGGCAGGTGATAATCCTTGTCCTTCTGTGCCCAGGGGCTGAAGGCGATACCATTCTCCGTTTAGTTCACCCTTTGGGTTGAACCGGAAAACCCCGATACCTGTAAAGGCATAAATGGATGTTTCATAGGTGGTTAAGCGCTTCACACCACGAAGTCGGTAAATGCCACCTTGGCGCTGATTGAGCAAAGCGGCTTCGAAATTCAGGTTGAATTCGAAGATATCAGACTTAAAATTGAGATTCCTGTTGTTTCGGAAAAACTCCTCAGTGAGTTTATCATCACCTCGGACATGGCCATAGGTGAGGTGGGAGTGAAACGAAAAGTTCTGGGCTATTTTGTATCGGAATCCCACTGTTAGCGCTGGTCGTGTCAGGCTGAGTTCCAAATCCTTGAAGCCATTCGTGCCGATGGCATTGGCTCCTCCGAGATCCCCCAGAAAGTTGCTGGTTCCGATACCGGCGCTCCATTCGTAGCGATAGGCTTTCCAGCGGGCTCTCAGGCGCTGGGCATCAGCGGTCAATCCGCTGAGCAGCACCACGGAAAGCACGAATAATAGTCTACGTTTCATAATTCAGGTTCAGGGGTAACGGACAAAAATAACATTTCCCTTGGATTGTTAAAATCCGACCCTGTTCACCCTGAAAAAGTTCAATTTCGCGTATCCAAACCCCAGTTAAGCTTCCTGCGAAGTGTGTCCAAAAAGTTCGAGGAGCCCAGGCGCACCAGGTTCATGGCAAAGTCCTCCTTGCGCACTGCAAGCGAAATGGCGGTGTCGATTGTGACCGAGCGTGAGTCGAGCGTTGCGATGAAATAGGGGGTTCGGCTCTCCACCTCAAGCGAGATGACGTTTTTGTCGGAAACCACAATCGGCCTCACACTCAGGTTGTGTGGTGCGATGGGCGTAATGACAAAATTACCGGAATAAGGCGCGACAATCGGACCTCCGCAACTCATTGAATATCCGGTCGATCCGGTAGGAGTGGCAATGATCAATCCATCGGCCCAATAGGAGTTCAGGAACTCGCCGTTGAGGTAGGTGTTGATGGTAATCATGCTGGAACTGTCCTTTTTGTGAATGGTCAGTTCGTTGAGGGCATAGTTGACCTTGCCAAACAGGTTACGGTCCGATTCCAACCTCAAGAGTCCCCGTTTGTCCATGGAAAAATGCCCCTTCTCCAGGGCTTCCAATGCAGTAATAAGTTCATCTTGTCCAACTCCAGTCAGAA
>JBJTJB010000367.1:0-2694 GCA_046095245.1 Bacteroidota bacterium
GTGTATAGGGAAATAGGAGGGATGCTGGGTTTGGCATGTAATTTGAAATTGCCCGGGTCGAAATCGCAGTTTGAGTGTAATTTCATTGTCAATTCATAAAGAATAAATGACCTTTGAACCTGTTAACAAGGAACCATACCCCAATATGAACCGATTCTTCGCCCTCATTTGCCTCTTCCTCACCCTCGGCTTTTATGCTGTGGCGCAGGATACCAAGGCCGTTTCCGATGCTGAAATCAGCTTTGAAAAGGAAACCCACGATTACGGAACCATCGATTATGCAGCCGACGGTGCCTATGCGTTCAAATTCACCAATACGGGTAATGATCCCCTCACCATCAGCAATTGCCAGGGTTCTTGTGGTTGTACCGTTCCCAAATGGCCCAAAGAACCGATCCTGAAAGGGCAATCAGCCTACATCAATGTGAATTACGACACCAAGCGTCCCGGCCCTTTTACAAAAACCGTTACCGTTACTTCGAACGCCCGCAACGGCATTAAGGTGTTGACCATTAAAGGTGTGGTTAAAACCCAGGAGCAAACAGAAGACTTGATGCCGGTTAAGAAGGACGGCGGAATGTCACCCCTCGAAAACGTAAATCCAAAATAAGCAACACATCAACACATTATGAAAAAGTCCATCCTCGCAATTGCCTGCTCACTTCTGATGAGTGCCGCCGGCTTCGCTCAAACCGACAAGGCCGCTGCTCCCGCCGCTGCACCTGCAAGCACCTCCGAAATGGTGTTTGAAGCAGAAGAGTTCAACTTCGGTACCATCAAACAAGGAGAGTCCGTTACACACGAATTCAACTTCACCAACAACGGTAAGGATGATCTGATCATCACCAATGCTCAGGGTTCATGTGGCTGTACCGTTCCTCAGTACCCCAAGGAAGCCATCAAGAAAGGCACTACCGGAACCATCAAGGTTACGTTCAACTCTGCCGGCAAAATGGGTCTTCAGGACAAAACTGTCACCATTACCTCCAACGCCAAGAATAGTCCCCGCATCCTGCACCTGAAAGGAACCGTTGAAGCTCCGGCACCCGTGCCCGTGAACAACGAGCAGGCCGCACCAGGCAAATAAGCTGCTCAAACAGCGATTCATCCCGGAGAAATCCGGGATTTTTTTTGTCCAGTCGGTTCGAAATTTGGGTGTTCCACAGCCGCTCCTGAATCCGTACCTTCGCAGTCCCGAATCCGTAACCCCAAACCGATGCCCACGATCAGCGAGAAAGGCATGCACATGCCGCCTAGCCCGATTCGAAAACTTGTTCCGTATGCCGAGGCGGCGCGCAAGCGTGGAGTGCACATTTACCACCTCAACATCGGACAACCCGATATTCCGACACCGGAAGTCATGTTGAATGCCATTCGGAGCATTGACTTGAAGGTAGTAGAGTATAGCCATTCGGCAGGAATTGAGTCGTACCGCCGCAAACTGGCCGGTTACTACCAGAAAAACCGGATCATGGTCGATTGGCAGGATATCATTGTAACGACCGGTGGTTCCGAAGCCATTGAAATCGGGATGATGGCTTGCCTCAATCCGGGCGACGAGATTATTGTTCCCGAGCCCTTTTATGCCAATTACAACGGATTCAGTACCCAGGCTGGAGTCGTAGTCAAGCCGATCCCTTCCTCCATTGAAACCGGTTTCGCCTTGCCTCCAATCGAGGAGTTCGAAAAAGCGATAACGGCCAAAACCAAGGCTATTCTCATTTGCAACCCCAGCAACCCGACCGGTTACCTGTACACCCGTGCAGAGCTGGAAACCCTCAAGAGCATTGTTATCAAGCACAATCTTTTTCTGTTTTCGGATGAGGTATACCGTGAGTTCTGCTATGATGGTCACGAATACGTTTCAGTGTTTCATCTGGAGGGTCTTGAACAGCATGTTGTCCTGATGGATAGCATTTCGAAACGTTACAGCGCATGCGGAGCGCGCATCGGTGCACTCATTTCCAAAAACAAGGAAGTGATGGCAGCTGCATTGAAGTTCGCTCAGGCACGACTATCGCCGCCCACCTTCGGGCAGATAGCCGCAGAGGCGGCCATTGATACGCCCCAGTCGTACTTCGACGAGGTTATTCACGACTATGTAGCCCGCAGGGATTTTGTTGTAGACGCGCTCAACCGCATGGAAGGCGTTTTTTGCCCCAAGCCGAGCGGAGCCTTTTATTGCATGGCTCAACTTCCGGTGGATGATACCGATGCATTTTGCCAGTGGCTGCTCGAGTCGTTTTCGCACAATGATCAAACAGTGATGCTGGCGCCGGGCTCAGGATTTTACTCCAGGCCCGAACTTGGCAAGCGCCAGGTACGCATTGCCTATGTGTTGAGCCTGGACTCGCTTCGCAAAGCCATGGATTGCCTTGAGCTTGCGCTCAAGCAGTATCCGGGACGTTTGCCGTTAACCCGGGGAATGGCCACCGAGGTAGTGGCCTGACTCCATCATCCTTATCAAACCGCTCATGTTGATATTTAGCTGAGCGTATGCGTTCTCATGCAGGGCGCCGCCGATAGCTTTGCGAGCTATGCTAGTCCTTGTGCCGTCCGATCCTGTGGCGCTTATTATTCTGTTGGCCTTTGCGTTGATTGTCGCAATCCAATTGCTGTACCTGATCACCTCCTTTTCGGGTCCGGGCTTCCGTAAATCGCGCATATCATCCCCATCCGTATGGCCTCCGGTAT
>JBJTJB010000368.1:0-3392 GCA_046095245.1 Bacteroidota bacterium
ATATCATACGGGGCAAAGGGATCACTCACTACGTGGAAGGCGACCATGGGAGGATCTCCCGGTTCCATCCAGCTGGTGTCGCCGATGGCACCACCCATGTTGAAGATGAACTGCACGTCGCTGTTGTAGCCGGGTGAGTTATTCGGGTTGTTCAATTGGGGAATTCCGCCATACCCCTCGAAATCGCCAAGCAATTGCTGGTTCACATAGGATTGACCGGCCACAAAGCCATAGGTGGCATCGTTGGTGTTGGCCAGGAATTTCGGTAGGTTGATTTCTGAAGTCTTGTCGACCGTTCCGTAAGCCAGTGCGATATATCCTCCTGAACCTACACCACCCAGAATGATGTTGTTGGGGTCGATGAGGAAATCGTTACCTCCTGTATCGGCATTGGCCCTGAAATATCGAACGCAGGCCTTGGCGTCCTGAAGTCCGCGATACACCGCTTGAAGCAGGGTGCCGGTACGGATATCCTGTCCGGTCGGGCCGGTTGCTGCGGGGTTCCAACCCAGACGATAGGTCATGGCTGCTGCTACGTAACCGCGCTTGGCGAATTTGGTGCACAGGGCCACAACGGTACTGTCGGTTTTGGTTCCGGTTGGGGATCCGTTAATGATCATGGGGAGGAAACTGCCCGTGTTCATCCCAATGACCAGCGGTCGCTGAGCCAGGGTGTCGGTTGCTCCGGCCGGGGTATAAACGTCCATCAGCAGATCCTGTGGGGCCGGACCGCCACCGGCAAGGGCCCCGATTACGGTGATGTTGTTTCCGTATACTACATTGGATGTGACGGAAGCGGAAGGGAAGACCTCGCTGGTGTAGCGCTGTGCCGAGGCCGTATAGGCGGACAGGGCAGCGCAAGCGAGCAGTACTGCGTTGCGGAATGTTCTTTTCATGCGGTTTCTGGTTTGATTTGGGCTAAGATAGCCACAAAGATGTTCAGAAAGCCGGTGCGAGCCTTTGCCTAAACCGGACGGATTGAGCAATTTTGCTGCATGCAGAGGCTTGTTCAGCGGAAAGTTGCCGGTTGGCTGTTCTTGGGATTGGTATTGGTATTTGCCAGTTCGTTCGTGCAGGGACAATGCATCTCCGTATACCCCTACGCCGAGGACTTTGAAGCGGGACCCGCCGGCTGGACTACAGGCGGTACGAACTCCGACTGGACATTGGGCACACCCGCTAAGGGTGTTATCAATTCGGCTGGAAGCGGTACAAACTGCTGGGTTACCGGTGGCCTGGGCAATGCGCCTTACAACGGCGGGCAGCGTTCCTGGCTCCAAAGTCCCTGTTTCGACCTGAGCAGCCTCAATTACCCGTACCTGCGTTTTCTGATTTTCTGGGATACGGAGCGCCAATACGATGGAGGCAATATCCAGTTTACCATCACCAATGGTGCCACCTGGGTCAACCTGGGCTCCTCGTTTACGCCTGCCAGTTGCCGGGTTGAAAATTGGTATAACGCAGCCAGTATCACCAACCTGAATGGAATGTCCTTTCCTCAGGAGGGCTGGTCGGGCTCGGTAACCCCTAATCAAGGATCGTGTTTGGGCGGAAACGGCAGTGGGCAATGGGTCGCAGCTTCTTTTTGTCTCACCGATCTGATTGGTCAGCCCAACGTGAGCTTCAGATTCACCTTCGGGTCGGGTACCAGTTGCAACGATTACGATGGGATTGCGATCGATAGTTTCACTGTCAGCGATCTTGTTCCCTTGCCGGTTGATTTCTCCTACGTCTGTTCGGGTGGAAATAGTGTCGATTTCATAGGCAGTGTCGGTGAATGTCCAGATGCCTATACCTGGGACTTCGGCGACCCGACATCTGGAACCAATACCTCCGTGTCGCGCATTGATAACCATGCGTTTTCGGGTCCCGGTGAGTACACGATCAGTTATCAGGTAGATGAGCCCTGCATCGGTCAACGCACCGTACAGCGCCGTGTCATTATTCCTGAACTAATTCCGAGGATTTATCCCCTCACGTGTCCTGGTGCTGAAAACGGAGCCATCGGTCTGGGAATCTCCTACCTCCAAGCCCCTCTCATTACGTGGAATACGGTCCCCCCCGTTTTTTCCGATTCCCTGACCGGTCTCTCAGAAGGTTCGTATACGGTCACCGTTAGTGGGGACTCGGCCTGTACGGTTGGCCTCACCATCGATTTGGGAGCCGATACACTCGACCGGGATACACAGCTGCCTGAGCGTATCTCTTTTTGCGAAACGCGTGAGCTGATCCTGGATCCCGGGCCCTATTCAACCTACCAGTGGTCCGACGGCAGTACGGATCCGACCCTCTTGGTCACAGAACCGGAGCTCTATGTTGTGACGGTGACCGATGTGGATGGTTGCACCATTGTCGACTCGGTCCGTGTGCGCGAGCGCTGTTTTGAGGGGATCTATCTGCCCAATGCATTCACGCCCAACCGCGATGGGAAAAACGAGTTGTTCAAGGCCTACGCACGCGACATCAACGGCTATGTGTTAACCGTGTACAACAGAAGTGCCCATCCTGTTTTTATGACGACCGATCCCGAATCGGGCTGGGACGGGACCTTTGAAGGGGAGGATTGTCCGTCCGGAGTCTACGTGTGGAGTTGTAAATACGACTCCCCGGACAAGAAGAACCGAACCGAGTGGGGGAAGGTGCTCCTTTTACGGTAGCGGGTTCGAATCACCAGCAGTTTCTCGGTTTCCTGAAGGAAGAATATGTGACCGTTGGCCGACATTCATGCATGAGATTGCTCACTTGGTTCAGGATCCGTTTTGCGTATCTTAGCGTAAGTCGTAAAACTGCATGATGAAGAAGATACTTCCAATACTGGCCTTGTTCACTGTGATCCTGGCTGGCTGTAAAGACGATGAACCGGGTACACCCAAAACATCAGGGACTGTACTGGTTGATTTGACCAATGTTGTTGGTTCCGTAAACCTCGACGAAACCGGTGCAACCTGGTATACGAATGCAGCAGGTGAGTCCTTCAATGTAACGCGACTGAAGTATTACCTGTCGAATTTCGAATTGATCCGCAATGACGAAGTAAAGTACACCCTCGACAACGGTTATTTTTTGGTAGATGAATCCAACCAGGCCACTACGGTGTTGGAGTTGCCCGACGTACCCCCGGGTCAGTACGATAAAATCCGATTCCTGATCGGGGTTGATAGTACCCGTAATGTGAGTGGTGCCCAGACTGGAGCACTCGACCCGGCCAATGGCATGTTCTGGACCTGGTCAACCGGATATATCTTCTACAAATTGGAAGGGAAGTCGCCAGCGTCCGCCAATGTCGACAGCACGTTCAATTACCACATTGCCGGCTTCAGGGAAAGTAACAACACCAATTCATTGCGGTGGGTGGAGTTATGGAGGTGATCGAACCGGAACAACTGGGCATA
>JBJTJB010000369.1:0-1676 GCA_046095245.1 Bacteroidota bacterium
CGGAGTGTCCGATCAGGACATGCGTAGCGCCACAGGACTTGATCATATCTTCAGATACCTGGCCGGTGTATGCGCCGGCTTTGAATTCCGAACAGTCCTGGGCTCCAACGGCGATTTGTGTGTTGTCGGAGCACAACTGTACGATGCTTGCAAGATGAACAAAAGGAGGGAAAAGAATGATTTTGGATCCCGGCGATACGTCCGTTGTCATCATGCCCTTTATTTCTACCGTCAGGGCATGCGCCTCTTCCCTGAGAAGATTCATCTTCCAGTTTCCAGCCACCAATTTACGTGAGGTCGTCATGGGTAAATAGAATGAGGGCTTAGTGTGCAAGGTCACGGACTGCGCGCCGGATGCGGATCAAATCGCGCAACAAGTCCTCAACCCGGTCAAGGGGGATCATGTTGGCGCCATCACTCAGGGCCTCAGCCGGATTCGGGTGTGTTTCGAGGAAAATCCCATCTGCTCCGGCTGCAATGGCAGCACGCGCAATGGTGCTGATCAATTCGGGTCGGCCGCCCGTTACCCCGCTGGTCTGGTTGGGTTGCTGAACACTGTGAGTGATGTCCATCACCACAGGATGTCCAAACGACTGCATGGTTGGTATCGAACGGAAATCGACTACCATATCAGCATATCCGAACATGCTGCCCCGTTCGGTCAACATGACATGGTTGTTTCCGGAGTCAACCACCTTCCTGACAGCGAATTGCATCGCTTCGGGGGATAGGAATTGCCCTTTCTTGATATTGACGGTCTTGCCGGTTTTCGCAGCGGCAACCAAGAGGTCGGTTTGCCTGCACAAAAAGGCGGGAATCTGAAGGATGTCCACATATTCGGCAGCCATTGCGGCCTCGTGACTTTCGTGAATGTCGGTGACCAATGGAAGCTGGAGTTGGTCTGCAACCCGCTTCAAGGTCATCAAGGCCAATTCATCTCCGGGACCGGTGTATGAATCAATCCGGGTCCTGTTCGCTTTACGGTATGAGGCCTTAAAAACGAAGGGTATGCCCAGCCGGCCGGTGATTTCCTTCAGTCGCTGTGCAGTTTGGAAGGTAATTTCCTCCGATTCAACTACACAGGTGCCGGCGAGGAGGAAGAAATTATCCGTGTCGGTGTGCTGGAGCCTGGGAATGTGTTGTAACATCCCGACAAAGATAGTCGCTTTGTTTAGGCTAAGTCACGTGCAAAACGAGACCCTTAAGGTATTCGGCCTCGGGATGATAAATGCTCACCGGATGGTCAGCCGGTTGGGTGAGTTGGTGCAGGATGCGCAAATTACGTCCGGCTTGTAATCCGGCCTGAAAGATCAGTTTACGGAATAGTTCGCGGTCAACTGCCTGCGAGCAGGAAAAGGTGAACAGCAGTCCGCCCGGACTCACTGATTTCAAGCCCTCGGTGTTCAGGTTTCGGTATCCGATCATTGCCTGCGAAACCTGGCTCAGATGCTTGGCATAGGCAGGAGGATCCAGGACTACCACATCGTATGGCGTGTTACAGGATTTTAGAAATGGCATCACCTCCTTTGTAAATCCCTCGTGTTGCGCTGCATGCTCCGTAAGCTCCACGTTTTTGCGAGTGCCTTCCATCGCCCTTGCGGAACTATCTACCGAATGCACAAGACTTGCTCCCCCTTCAAGAGCCGCTATGGAGAATCCACCGGTATAGCAAAAGG
>JBJTJB010000370.1:0-4278 GCA_046095245.1 Bacteroidota bacterium
GTCCCAATGGTTCAACCGACTTGTTCACTCCGGATGATACTGCTTGTGTGACTGTGCTTGTATTCGACTCTGTAGCAACGACCCAATTGCCATTCTGTACCAGTTTCGAAACCGGAAGCCAATGGGTTACCGCCAATGCCATTTCTTACCGCAACGAAAGCAGTTGGGAAATCGGAACGCCCGCCAAGCCTACCTTGAACGGAGCCCGTACCGGTAATACCGCCTGGACCACTAAGCTCACCGGTTCCTATCCGGAAAAAGATTCTTCGGGTCTCTTCTCCTCACTGTTCCGTGTTCAACCCGGCCATTGCTATAAACTGAGCTTCCACCATCGCTTCCTCATGGAGTATGGTTCGGATGGTGGCGCAGTTGACTACTCTGTTGATTATGGACAGAACTGGGAGCGGGTGGATTTCCTCGGTACACCGAACATCGTATTGTATGGTACCAGCCCCAACTACACCTACGTTTCAGAACTTGACCCGAACAATCCCGGGCTCAAGGGCTTCACCGGTTCGCGCACATCCTGGGTGTACCACGAAAAGATCATCCGTCCGGATGCAGATGCCCAGCTGATTGTACGCTGGAGGTTTGCCTCTGATTACAGTGCCAACGATGAGGGTTGGTCAATCGATGACGTATGCTTCGAAGACCTTGGACCTTGCGCTGTGATCGGATTGGATGACTTTGCTGTGAACGACCTTGGAATCAGCCAGAACTATCCCAACCCGTCTGACGCTTCAACCACACTTGAGTATATGATACCGGCTCAGGGCCAGGTTCGCATCGTTATGACCGATTTGATTGGACAAGTAGTTGCTGTACTGGCCGATGGATCCATGGCGGCCGGCAAACACACGGTACAGGTCAACACCTCTACACTTGCTCCAGGTATGTACCAATACACCTTCATGTACGAAGGTCAGCAGATTACCAAACGGATGATTGTCACACACTAACATACCATCCCATTGAAAAAAGGCCGGAGGAAACTCCGGCTTTTTTTATGCCGATAACCGACCAATTGAAATGAGCTGAAGAACCACCGAACAAAACCAGCGGAAGCATAAAAGAGGGCATCAAACAAAAAGGGCTCCTGAATCAGAAGCCCTTGTGGAGAATATCGGAGTCGAACCGATGACCTCTTGCATGCCATGCAAACGCTCTAGCCAGCTGAGCTAATTCCCCTTACAGCCACAAAAGTAGCACGAAATCCTGAATTAACGCAAGGACTATGTTCAGTTTTTAGCTGTAGAATGCCCCTGAGGACAGCGGTGCAGGTATCCGTTGTTGCCACAGAGAACAGGATAACCCTGAAGGGGCCTGCCGATTAGCGGTGAATTGGAGGACCTGGATGCGATGTGTGCTTCGGAGAAAATCAACTTTCCGCTTCGATTGAAGACCGTAAAATTCGCCGTCTCGCCTTCGCGTATCAGAGGAACCGGAAGACCGAGAATCCGACGTGGGTTTGTAACCAGAACATCCACCAGCCTCTGCAGGGGCAACTGACCATCAAAGGCCGTATTCAGCACCGAGAAACATGACTCCAGGCCAATCATTCCGAATGCTGCAAAGTCGAACTCGACCGACTTGACTTCCACTTCGTGCGGAGCATGATCGCTACAAACTACATCGATGGTTCCATCCAGCACGGCCTTTCTCAAAGCTTCCACATCGCTGACGGATCGTAGTGGAGGCATCGTTTTGAGCAAACTATCAAATCCACCAAGCTCCGAGTCATCAAGCAGGAGATGGTATGCGTATACCTCTGCCGTTACAGGCATTCCCGCAGCTTTGGCCCTGGCAATTTCAAGCACCGATTCAGCCGTGCTGATTCCGGAAATATGCAGCGGAATGCCGGTGTAGTCGATGAGATTCAGATCACGCTGCAAGGCGATTTTTTCGGCAACCGGCGGCATGCCTTTCATACCCAATACAACCGTATTGCTGCTTTCATTTACGCTGCGTTTTGCAGTAAGTCCCGGATCGTCCATATAGGAAATCAGTCTGGCACCGATCCCTTCTGCATACTGCATCAATCGCAACATGAGTCCGGAGTCCCTGACCCAGCGCTTCCCATCGGTGAACGCTGCGGCTCCCGCCAAACGCATGTCGTACATACCTGACACATCCTTCCCCTCGCCTCCATCGGTCATCACACCGCAGGGATAAACCTCCACTGCATGCTGTGAAGCTCGTCCTTTCACAAAACTGATATCGGAAGCCGACTGCAAGGGGGGAGATGTCGTAGGCATCAACAATACACCCGTAAATCCGCCCGCTGCCGCAGCTTGCTGCCCGCTACGGATGGTTTCTTTTTGCTCGGCACCCGGTTCACCGAAGGCCGAACGCATATCAAACCAACCACCCGACATGTGCAAGCCGGTGCAATCCAATCCCTCATCCACTCCATCCGCTTTCAGCGCATTGCCGATACGCTCATAAACTCCTTCACGAATCAACACATCGACTGATTTTCCATCGAGTGCAGAAGCGGGATCGACCAGGGTGATGTTTTTCAGCAGAATATTCATGATGTCTTCCAGTAGCGAATAAGGACAACTTCAAACAAGAGGAACAAAAGGCTGAGCAAAATGGCCCATTTCCACAGGGGTGTGCCACGTTGTTCCTGCTTCAGTATTTTGCCGACATCCGGTACACCTGTCGACATGATGGCCCAATTGGTCAATCCGCGGGAGGAGATCATGGCTTCAAGTTCGTCCTCCGAAAAATATTCAAGTGTCGATTCCGCACGGTTGAAGTTGTAAGCCAGTAGGGCTTTCGTTTCCTTACCTGCCATCAACCCATATAGTCCGGCATTTTTCAATTCATCACCCGGATCGACCTGAATACGGTTTCCGATAGCACGAACACGGGGAATCAATTCATCGTCTTTTCCTCGCTCACTGAGCTTCAGCACTTCTTCATCGCCCTTCGCGGCGAGCTGCAGCGAAACGGGAGCAGCCTGGCCGATGGTTGAGGCATTTGCAATCGGTCGGGCGCCGAGCAGGGCCATGCGATACACCAGCGGGGCGAAAATGGGATGAGTTGGCAGATTACTGCTTTTCGAATTAAGCGGTACAGAAAACAAGAAAACCTGACCATCACCAATGGTGTAGGAAACCAACAAGGGTACGCCACTTTCGAGACGTAACAAGACTTCCGCAGGAGCCGAGGCAGAGGTATTGAGCGAATAGGTAGCGGAAACCACTGGCAGATCCAGGTTCTTGCCGCCGCTGGCCTGCCGGTCGAACACCTCGGAAAATAAGGGGTGATTCCACTCCACTGCGCTTGTCCGATCGGATAGGGTATTCCATTGGCCGAGGCCCGGAAGCCCCAAACCGCTGAATAAGGTATTCGACTGATCGGAGGCATTTGAATCGGGGAATACACAAATCACACCTCCCCCATCGAGGTACTTCTTGAATTCATCCGTACTACCGGAAGTGAAACCGGTTGAGGTCTCCAGAATCAGCAACTGTGTTGTAGAAAGCGCCGAATAATCAATGGAGCCCCTGCTTACCGATTTGAAATTTACACCGGAATCGTTGCCGAACAAGGCCTTCGTGTAGGTTGATGCCTGGCGGTCGGAAACCGCACTCACATTGAGTTTCGCCTTCACCTCGAATGACAGGTAGTAGGTATCATCGAAATTAACGGACTGGTCAGACAGCGATACACTTAATCCCTGCCAGCCTGCCTCACGGACGGTGAATCCGAAGGGCAGATCGACAAATTTTCCGGATTTGACGGCACAGGTACTGACGGCTTTCCGGCTTCCATTGATATCGAGCCTGACGACTACGTTTTCAGCGTACTTAGCGCCCGAGTTGACTACACGCACAACCATCTCGGAGGGTTGATCCAACTGGACCAGTGGAGATATCATCCAGCAGGTATCGATGTAGAGATTCGGCGTTGACTGGGTGTCGAGCGCAACAAGGGTGATTTTAACAGTTGAGTCGCCAGTGAGACGCTCCTGGCTGAGCATGCTCCGTTGAAAATCGCTGATCACAAACAACCTCCCATCCCGAAATCCTGCAGCGGTGACCGCATCGCGCTGGCGAGAAATCACCTCGTCTAATTTCCGGCTGGAGGAAGACGGTTTTATCCTTGCCAGTTCCGACAAGAACTCTTCCCGGTTGATGAGTCGCTGCTGAACGGCAAAAAAATCAGCCGTCAGCAACTGCAAAGGCGTATTGGCCGGCAAGGAACGCACCAACTCTTCTGCCCGCACGCGCGCACGGTCGAGCAGTGCACCTTTGGCCCCCTGGGCAT
>JBJTJB010000371.1:0-2425 GCA_046095245.1 Bacteroidota bacterium
ACCGAACACCTGACTCGGCCATTGAGCCAGTTCTCAGGAGGTTGGCGCATGCGTGTGATGTTAGCCAAGACCCTGCTTCAGCAACCCGACCTCCTGCTGCTTGACGAACCGACCAACCACCTTGACTTGCCCTCCATCCAATGGCTTGAACAATACCTGCAGGAATACGAGGGTGCAGTCGTCATTGTATCCCACGACCGTTTTTTTCTCGACAAGACGGTGAACCGGATTGCTGAAATCGAACACAGCCAACTGACCCTGTACAAAGGGAATTACAGCGACTACCTTGTTGAGAAAGAAGAACGCAGGATCATCCAGCAGAACGCCTTCAAAAACCAGGAAAAGTACATTCGCGAACAAGAACGGTTCATAGAGCGCTTCAGGGCGAAGGCGACCAAAGCTACGGCCGTGCAGTCGCGCATTAAGGCCCTCGACCGGCTTGAGCGTGTAGATGCCGTAGATGACCCCTCGGCATCCATCAAGATCCGATTTGCCGTTGACCGGCAACCAGGCCGTATCATCAGCAAACTCGATGTTCGCGAAAAAGCATACGGGTCAAATCTGATTTTCCGCAATACACAAGCCGAGGTGGTGCGTGGAGACAAAATCGCCTTCATTGGCGCAAATGGCAAAGGGAAATCAACGCTGCTGCGCATGATTACGGGCAACGAACCCTTTGAGGGCGATGCCGAACCGACCCACAACGTGATACCGGCATTTTATGCGCAGCACCAGCTTGAAAGCCTTCACCTCGAAAACGATTGCCTGGAAGAGCTACGCTCGGCGGCACCCGAAGAAAGCGACACAACCCTGCGTTCCATGCTTGGCGCCTTTTTACTGCAGGGTGATGATGTATTTAAAAAAATCAAGGTGCTTTCGGGTGGAGAACGTGCGCGTGTAGCGCTGGCCAAGACCATTCTTGCGAAAGCCAACTTCCTGTTGTTGGACGAGCCCACAAACCACCTCGACATACAAAGTGTGAATGTGTTGGTAGAAGTCCTCAACCGGTACGAGGGCACTTATATTGTGGTATCGCACGACCGCTACTTCCTATCCCGCATTGCCAACAAAATCTGGCATATCCAAAACCACTAACTAAAGGAATAACCCGTAACCTACGATGAGAATGAGCTGAGTAAGAAACCCGTTGCCCCTGTCAAACCGGCCATTCAAGCGAAGCCCCCAGCTCCCGAAACAAAACCCAGGAACGAAGCTAAACCCGTAAAGTCGGGCACTGAGCAACAAAAAAAGGAAAGGCAACGCGTAGAGCAGCAGTTGGCAAAACTTGAAAAACAACTGGAGCCCATACGGGACGAGCACGATGAACTCAGCCAGAAGCTCAGTGATCCGGAACTATACAAGAACAAGCAGGTGTTCATGGAAACCCAGCAGACATTCGACGCCTGTGATAAGCGGCTCAAGTCACTGGAGTCTGAGTGGGAAAACGCCTATGGCCGACTGATTGAACTGGGCACATGAGGTTGTACCGTCACATCGTCTTGATCGTATTCCTCGCCGGATGCATCTATTCACCTTCCTATTGTGGGGATACGCTCCGATATGACGACCGCGTGTACGACACGACCTTGTTTACACCCTTGCTTGAACCTGAGAATGAACCACAGGGGGAACCCGTTTACCGGCTCGGGACTTCAGAACGACTTGTACTCCGCTTTGACCTGTTGGAAGACGATTCACGGGAGCTTGCCTACAAAGTGATCCACTGCGATCCGGACTGGCGGCCATCAATCATCAGCGAATACGATTATCTGAGCGGCTTCACCACGGACCGGATAACCGAAATAAGACATTCGCTCAACACCATCACAGACTACTGGCACTATTCGCTTAAAATACCGAACGAGCAAATAAACCCTTCCTTATCCGGCAATTATCTGTTGGTGGTATACGATGTACGGAACGAGGAAGACCTCCTGCTCAGCCGCAGATTCCGGATTGTTGAACCCTTGGTGGAGATTGACGCCAACGTTCACCGCGCAACACGGATTGAGTGGAGGAACTCACACCAGGAAATCGATTTCAAAATAGGACTTGGGTCGTTGAACATTGCACAACCTTACAGTGAAATCCGGGTAGAACTCGTCCAGAATGGCGATGCAAGCCGCTCCATCAAATCACTCAAGCCGCTTACGGCCAATGGGAAATTGCTGGACTATGACCTCGACGAGGGCAATGTATTTGAAGGCGGTAGCGAATTCCGCCCTCTGGATTTGCGCACAAGCCGGTTTCTGACGGGATCGATTGCCCGTTTTGAGCCAACGGATGGATACCATCCTGCTGTGGCCTATTTAAAACCCGACACCCGCACAGCCAGTCAGCGTCACAGTGCACGCGATGATTTGAACGGACGTTTTGCCGTATTAACTTACGAAGGCAGGGATCCTCACCTGGAAGGAGATTATAC
>JBJTJB010000372.1:0-5860 GCA_046095245.1 Bacteroidota bacterium
CCACTTCCGGCCTCGCTGCTTTCATTTTTTCGGACAGGTTTTGGCAATCGGGAAATGCCCCGGTCAGGGCAAATTCGGGATGTGCGGCAATGGCGGCGCTGGTCTGCTCCAGAAAGATGGGTGTGTCGTCGAAGACGGCTATACGAATCGGCATGACCCGAAACTAACGAAAAGCGGCTTCGCCGTGGAAATACGTACCTTTGCCTAAAGCAATCAGCAATGAACGGTACCATACTTCTCGGTTTCCTTGGCGGCATTGGCGGCACGGAAATCATCCTCATCATCGTAGTCTTGTTGCTGTTCTTCGGTGCCAAGCGCATTCCGGAGCTGGCCAAAGGCCTCGGAAAAGGGATCAAAGAGTTCAAGGATGCCTCCAAGGGGCAATCCGATGAAACCAAGAAGATTCAGGATTAACCATTCCCGTTTCCATCAGCGGACGTTGAATTCCGGTATCGTGCCCGATTTTGCTGGCACCACCCCGGTTTAACCCAAGGACGTTTCATTTTACGCGCATGACAACAGTTGCAGTTTTAGGCGGTGGAAGTTGGGCCACAGCACTGGTCAAATTGTTGTCAGATCGCTCCGAGCGGGTCTATTGGTGGATGCGGGATGCCGAGGCGGTTGCGCACATCCGGCAATTCGGGCACAATCCGCGTTACCTGAGCGACGTTCAACTCGATTTACAAAAGGTCATTCCCTGTGAAGCGCTGCCGGAAGCCCTGGCTCAGGCAAGTACAGTGGTTTTAGCGGTCCCTGCTGCTTTTTTGAAAGCGGCCCTGCAAGTTGTTGGCCCGGAACAGTTTCACAATAAGACAATCTTCTCAGCGATTAAAGGGATAGTGCCACAGGACAACCTCATTGTAGGGGAGTTCATGCACACGACCTATGGCATACCATACGATAGGATCGGCGTTATTACGGGACCCTGCCATGCCGAAGAGGTTGCCATGGAGAAGCTGAGCTATCTTACCATTGCCTGCCAGAGTCAGCACCATGCCCGCGAAATGGCCGATTTGCTCAGCGGGCGTTTTATCCGCACCAATTGTTCGGATGACATTTACGGAACCGAATATGCGGCCGTTTTGAAGAATGTGATGGCCATTGCATCCGGTATCTGCCATGGGTTGGGCTACGGCGATAATTTCCAGGCGGTATTGATTTCCAATGCAATACGCGAAATAAAACGCTTTGTAGATGCGGCACATCCCATTGCCCGCGACATCAAGGACAGCGCTTATTTGGGCGATTTGCTGGTTACAGCCTATTCCCAGTTTAGTCGTAACCGGACCTTTGGAACCATGATCGGTAAAGGGTATTCGGTGAAAAGTGCCCAGGTTGAAATGAATATGGTTGCCGAAGGGTACTATGCCATTGCCTGCATTCACGAGATAAACCGGAAGCTGGGCGTTGATTTACCCATCTGTTCGGCTGTATACAATATTCTATATGAGCGCATTACGCCAAAAATGGAGATGCGCATACTGAGTGAGAAACTCACTTAAGGCCGGTTGTCGCCTTTAAAATGGGTGTAAACACCCAGCCATTCCCGTGACAAATTGCTTTTTTTATTAACAATCCCGCCGTATTTTTAACAATCATTCCGGGGTGTAGGGAAGTTGTGCTGTTTTATTTATTAAGCAATCCGCATGGTTAAACGATTACTCTTAGTACTCCTCTCGTTTGTCGTTTTTGCTGTCCAGGATTCCCGGGCACAGAACATCACCATGTCGAACGCGACAAACTCTACCTGTGGAGGAAGCTTTTTCGATAGTGGGGGCCAGGCCAATGCATATGGAAACAACCTGAATTTAACACAGACGATATGCTCGTCAACACCGGGGAGTTGTGTTTCCATTTCTTTCACCACGTTCGATCTTGGCACCGGCGATACACTTCGGATTTACAACGGGAACAGTACTGCAGCCGCCCTCATCGGAACTTATACCGGCGGGCAGAACCCGGGGCCGATTATTTCCAGTAGCGGATGTCTCACCTTTGTTTTCAGATCGAACGGAACCGTAACGGGTCCGGGTTGGGTAGGGCAGCTAAGTTGTATCAATTGTCCCACATCCAACTGTGCAACTTCCTGTACAGGAGGGCCTGCACCAGCCAACGATGCTTGCGGAACCGCTCAGAATCTGGGGGCTCTTCCAGCTCCAACTCCATGTCCTGGCGGTGCAGCAACCGCATTGACAGTAAGTTCATCCAATTTGTGTGCAACAGCAGCGGTGCCTTATTCGGCTTTACCCGGATGCCAACCCTCCGGTACCAATATGGCCAATCCTGCTGCAGATGTGTGGTATCGTTTCACCATTACCGCTCCTGTTCTCAACATCGGATTGTCCGGAGGACTCACAACACCCACAATAGGTCTTTATAGCGGAACGGCCTGTTCTGCATTGAATCCGGTCGGGTGTGCTGTAGGCAATGCCGGTAGTCTTACGGCCAGTTATAGCGGACTTGCTCCCGGAACCTATTACCTACAGGTTAGCGGTGGGAATGTGAACGACCAATGCAACTTTACGCTTTCCCTTCAAAACAATTTTGATTGCTCAGGCTGTGTAATCCAGGCTAATATTTCGGTGAATCCTGCGCCGGTAAACGGCTATTATTATCCTGGTCAAACGGTCAACTTTTGTTACACGATATCCAATTACAACCAGACATCGAACAATTGGCTGCATGGGGTCGTACCAACTTTCAGTCCGGGATGGGACATGAGTTCATTCGTCCCGGTCAGTAGTACCAACTGTTCCAATGCCGGAACCTGGAGCTGGTACAACACGAATGTGACCAGTAGTGCTACAGGACAAACCACCGGACCGGGTTTCTATTACGAATCAGGACTCGGAGGCCCCTTGGGTCTTTCGGATGGAAACCCCGGTAACAACTTCGGGGATAATAATCCGAACAACACCTGTGATTGGACTTTTTGTTGGCGCATCAATACCGATCCGGCTGCGAATTGTGTACAAGGTGCAGTCTTGAACGTTTCGGTCAACAGCCTCGGCGACGGTGAAAGTGGTTCCTGGGGATCAGTAGCCTGTACGCAGGATCCCAGTCCGGGCTTTCTGGCCTATCTGAACTGCTGCCTTCCTCCCACACTTGCTACGGTCAATCCGTTGTGTCCTGGACAAACCAATGGGAGCGCTACAGCTACCGGCCAGGGCGTGGGTCCATGGGATTATATCTGGAGCGATGTGAATGGTGTCGCATTCCTGACTCAAAACAATTTACCCGGATCAGGTACCGCTTCCAACCTCGCAGCGGGTACCTATGCGATTACCGTGGTTGATGCTACCGGTTGTACAGCATCGCAATTCTTTACCATCAGCACCCCCGCGGGCGGCACCTTTACGGCCAATGCCAACGCTACCCCGGTGGCCTGTGCAGGGGGTAATACCGGAGCCGTTAGTGTTTCCCTAAACGGAGGCGCAGCTGCGTTCTCCTATGCCTGGACTCCGGCCGGCCCAAACTCACCCATACGCAATAACCTTGCGGCAGGCACCTATTCGGTAGTTGTTACAGATGCCAACGGATGTACTGCCACAGCGACTGCTACGGTGACGCAGCCTTCCGTATTGAATGTCAACATACCGGCCACAACCAATGTGGCTTGTGCAGGAGGTCAAACCGGTTCTGTTACAGCTGCTGCAAGCGGTGGAACACCCATTTACACGTACGCATGGAGCGGAGGTGCTTCCGGTGCTACTGCCAGCGGCTTAACGGCCGGAACGTATACTGTCACTGTCACTGACGGTGCAGGATGTACAGCGGTCACTAATGCAAGTATTACACAACCATTACCGTTAGTACTAAACACGTCAAGTACGGCTGCAAATTGTGGTTCGGCAAATGGTTCGGCAAGTGTTAGCGTCGCAGGGGGAACACCTGCCTATATCTACCAATGGACACCATCTGGAGGAAATGCAGCTACTGCCAGCGGACTTTCAGCAGGTAGTTATAATGTTAGTATAACCGACTCAAGGGGATGCACCTCCAACACCTCAGTCAGTGTGGCCAGTACAACGGGACCTACCGCCAGTATTCTGAATCAAACCAACGTGGCCTGTAATGGAGGTTCAACAGGAACAGCACTAGTTGGGCCTGTAGGCGGAACCTCCCCCTTTACCTATACGTGGTCGCCCGCGGTAAGCAATGCGAGTAGTGCATCCGGGCTTGCAGCCGGCAACTACACGGTGACCATTACTGACAATTCAGGTTGTACTGCAACCGTGGCGATTGCCATAACCCAGCCCCCGGCACTTACCGCTTCTGTGATTTCCACAATTCCGCAGAGTTGTGTCGGAGTAGCAGATGGAGCATTAACCGTGCAGGGGCTTGGCGGTGCATCGGGTTATTCGGTTACCTGGAGCAACGGAGCCACCGGAGTAACAGCTTCCGGACTTTCACCGGGATCGTATACAGCTACCGTTACAGATGCGAACGGCTGCACTACAACCGTGACTGGAGGCGTAGCAGCGGCTACTCCGATAGTGCCCGCCATAAACGCCGTTGTTCCTGTATCCTGCAACGGAAGTGCGAATGGTAGTGCAACGGCCTCTGCTGCTGGTGGTACACCCGGATTCTCATACACATGGAGTAATGGTGCATCCGGTGCAACAGCAAGCGGACTCTCGGCAGGCAACTACGTGGTCACCATCACGGATGCGAGCGGATGTACGGCCACGACCCAGACCAGCATAGTGCAGCCTCCTGCTATTGTAGCACAACCAAGCGTTACCCCGTCAACTTGTGGAAGCAGTAATGGGGCCGCTTCAGTATCTATTTCAGGCGGTACGCCTGGTTTCACGTTCAATTGGTCACCTACAGGCGGTAACACCGCCAACGCCACCGGACTTGCTGCCGGTACCTATTCTGTTACCGTTACTGATTTGAACGGCTGCACCGCTTCTATAACCGGAATTTCCGTAATCGATCAACCTGCTCCACAGGCCTTGATCAGTGCGGTATCAGATGTAACCTGCAGCGGAGCCAACAACGGCTCAATTACGGTTCAGGCTAACGGCGGAACACAACCGCTTACCTACACCTGGTCGAATGGTCAGACCGGAACTTCACCAAGCATCAGTGGTCTGGCCCCCGGATCCTATTCGGTTACTGTATCGGATGCAAACGGATGTACTGCACTGGCCAGTGCAAGCATTGTTACTCCACCGCCTATCGTGGCAACACTTGCACCTGTTGCGGCTCATTGCGGTCAAGCCGATGGCTCGGTATCTGCGAGCGTTCAGGGCGGTACTCCAGGTTATACCTATTCCTGGACAAATGGTAGTACAGCTGCATCAATCAATAACGTCATTCCCAGCACTTATTCAGTAACGGTTACAGACGGAAATGGTTGTACCCAGATTGTACAGGCCACTGTAGCGGATACGCCTCCTCCGGTGCTTGCCCAAACGTCACTAAGCAATGCCCTGTGTGCCGGAACAGCATCCGGATCCGCATCTGTTTCTGCAGCGGGTGGTAATGGCCCCTACACGTATTTGTGGTCGAATGGAGCAGGTGGATCGGTAGCCTCAAACCTGGCAGCTGGTTCGTATACGGTTACAGCTACGGATGTTTATGGCTGCACCGCCCTGTTGACGGTTTCAATCACTGAACCCTTGCCGCTACTTGTTGTTCCAACGCCCACACCATCCACTTGTGGTCAAAGCAATGGAGTAGTTTCCATAGCGATTTCAGGGGGATCACAGCCCTATGCGTCTAATTGGAGTACCGGGGCAAGTGGCACAACCAATCTGAGTGGATTGGCAGCCGGATCCTATTCGGCAACGGTGACAGACAACAACGGCTGCACACAATCCATACAGGTCAATGTGAGCGATCTCCCCGCCCC
>JBJTJB010000373.1:0-1615 GCA_046095245.1 Bacteroidota bacterium
GAAACGTTATTGTACTAACTCCTAATTTTATCCCACCTTTGAACCATGATCAAAAAACTGACCCTCATCGCATTTGCAATGACAACTGGTGTACTGCTGATTCAAATGTCAGCCAATACAGCCAATAGTTCCTCCTCCGGAGCACCTGCCGGATATTGTGGAGGTCCGGGAAGCCTTGGAACCTGCGCGACTTGTCATGCGGGAACGGCCACTCCTTCTCCAACCCCCATCATCAGTTCCAATGTCCCGCAAACCGGATACGTCCCCGGGTCAACGTACACCATTACGATGACCATGAGCCAAAGTGGAATCAGTGAATTCGGTTTCCAGGTTTCTCCTTTGAGCCCAACTGGTGCACTTGTTGGCGGATTGTTGCTTACGAATCCCACCCAGACGCAAATCGTAAACCTGAAATACGTGACCCATACCTTAGCGGGCACGGTTGGAAGCGGGGGAAGCAAGCAGTGGAGTTTCAACTGGACTGCACCGGCTGCCGGAACGGGCGATGTTACTTTTTACGGCGCGTTTAATTACTCGAACAACAACGGTACCAGCTCGGGTGACCAAATTAGGACGCATACCTTGACTATTCCAGAGAACCAGGTGACCACTGGTATTGATGAACCAGCGACTAATGCTGCTTCAATTCTGGTATATCCGAATCCTGTTACTGATCAGGCCCGGGTTTCTTTTTCACTTGAAACGCCCGGTCGAGTGCTTGTTCGTTTGTTTGATCTCTCCGGTCGTGAAATGATTGAACCGATTGCTAAAATCTATGATTCAGGGCGCCAGGATATTCTGGTCGACAACCTCTCCGAGTTGAAATCCGGTGTGTACCGTCTGGTGGTCGCTTCAGAGGAAAAGACCTGGACGACTTCTCTGCTCAAGCGTTAATCTGAATTTGACACACCCAACGAGGCCGATGTACTTCATCGGCCTTTTTTTATGCGATACGTTTTAAACTGTAACCACCGGGAGGAGTAACGATCAGTGGCACCTTTTCGACCAAAACCGAACTCGAGTCAAGTCCGAATGCTTTGACTTCGCTTAAGCTAAGACGCTTGATGAAGAAATACAGGTTTAGGATAATCCTGTGATACACATCCAGGGTGTTTTCATAGCTCAGGAATTTCTCGATCACTACAAAAGTAAAGTCTCCGGATTTGGTCAGGTGGCTGAGTGAGCCATACCGGGTTGAAACATCAACCTCGTGGCTATTGGTCAGCTCTTGAACGACCTGACGCAGCAGAAGATCGATACGGGGTTCATTTCTGAATCCGATGCGGAAGCGCACGTACACGATTTTGTCATTCACCAATTCACGCACATTGTATTCGCAGGTGTAAGGTTCGCCGGTCACATCCACATGCACAAGCCAATACACATCCGCTCTTTTCGGATGTTTTTGCATGATTGAATAGAGGATTTTCTTCTCGATAAGGCGCTCGTTTGGCGCACTGGTCAGGAATACAAGGTGTGTCGCGAATTTTGGAATCGACTCGTCGGAGCTGATGTCCTTGATTAGCTCATAATGGGGCGCGAGGTCTTCGAACTCGACCAATGCGTTTTTGATCTTTCCTGCCTCCCGAAATACCCACATCACGGAAATAATCAC
>JBJTJB010000374.1:0-3119 GCA_046095245.1 Bacteroidota bacterium
TCGGGCTAAAAAATCACCGTTTTCGCTGGGGGCCGCCACTCCTCCTCCCCAGCACAAACTTATGTGTTTGCAAGGACATAGCCCTCACGATAAACGTTTGTAAACAACTACTTTTCGCCTTCACGTATCTCCTGAACGGGATTCCTTCCGCTGATACAATTCCCAACGGAAGTCATGGATTTCATGTGCACCATAAAACAACCCGCCTATTCCATCCACTTATCAGGTTCAAAAAAAAACGGGGAGCACTTCGCCCCCCGTTTCTTCCGATCGAAATCGATCAAAAATCGCCGGCCTCTACAAAGGAGATTTTATCAGGCTGGATCCACTTCTTGAGTGCGGTATTCACCTCCGAAGTAGTCAGGGAACCCATCCGTGTTTCCAGTGAAGCATCCCAGGAGAACGAACGATCCCAGCGCAGGTAGTTGTTCATGCGTGAAGCCAATTCACGGTCCTGAGAGCGGCTCACATTGCGGTTCTGCAAATACCCTTTCACGGCATCCGCAAGTTCGGTATCGGTAACTCCTTGGGTTGTAATCCGTGTCAACTCATCCTTGTAGGCAGTAATGAGCCGATCGAGGTTGTCGGGATTGAAGATGGCATAGCTGCCGAACATACCGGCCTTTTGCATCTGCCCGGCCTGGATGTATGAACCGATTCCGTAACTGATACCCTCTTTCTGCCGCACACGAACCGCCAAACGCGAGTTCAGGAATCCTCCACCAAGGATGTAATTGCCAATGACCAATGCAGCGAAATCAGGATCATCATCCTGAAGCTGAAGATTCATGCCGCACATGAGCATCGCATTTTTCTTGTCGGGCGTATTCACTTTCTCCGTTTTAGGTGTCACGTCGAAGTACTCGTCCTTGGCTTCTTCATAGGCCACAGTCGCCTTCCAGTTATCAAGGGCAGCAGCAAGTGCCCCGAGTGTGGCTTTCTCATCGAAATCCCCCACAACGGAAACCGTTGCGTATTGTCCGTTGTAAAACTGCTGGTAATACGCTTTTACATCTTCAATGCGAGCAGCCTTTGTTGCCTCCAGTTGCTCATCGAAATTCATCGAATAGCGCACATCACCCTTGGCATACGGATTGGTCAAGCGTGAGAACAACACCGAGGCGATCGCCTGAGGCTCGCTCTTCTGAGATTCGATTCCGGCCAGTTGTTCTTCCTTGAGTTTTTCGAATTCGGCAGGAGGGAAAACCGGATGGCGCAACATCTCCTCAACCAGTGCAATCACCTTCACCAGGTTTTCGCGGGTGGTCTGCACCGAAATGTTGACATCCTGTCCGTTGGCACTGACCTACAGATTCGCCTTGTACTGGTCCAGCGCATCGTTGAGTTGCTGGTAGGTGTACTTCGTGGTTCCACGTCCGAGCATTTCAGCAGTCATTGATGGCAGCATGCCCTTGTCTTTCATGGTGGCAACCGTTCCCATGCGCAAGCCGATAACCATGTTTACGGTATTTCCGCGGGTTGTTTTGTTGAGCAAGCTGTATTTTGTTCCGCCTGTCATGGTTCCCATTTTGATGCGGCTCAGGATATTGCTGACCGAAGGATCGAAGGACTCGGCTTGTGCAAGAGCCGCCTTGCCTTTGTAGTCCTTGAGGATGGTCTTGGGATCCGGAGCTTCTGCAATGTCCACGCGATCGGGCTTGGCCTCCGGGAGGAAGAGTCCGTTGGTCCGGTTTGAAGGCTTGAGGTAATACGCTGCAACACGATTCACATCGGCAGCCGTCACTTTTTCAACCTGATCACGGAAATGGAACCACAGCCTCCAGTCGCCTTTGGCGATGAACTCGGAAAGGGTGGTACCCATGCGCTCCGCATTGTTGTATGTCTGTTCGTAGTACTTCAGGATGCCGTTCTTCGCACGGGTGACTTCCTCATCCGTCACCGGAGTCTTCGCAAGGTTATCCAGGACAGAGAACATGGTCTTCTGTACATCGTCCAGCGATTTCTCTTTGAGGACATCCGCCTGGAAGTACATGAAGCCGGGATCCTTCAGTCCGAAGGAGAACCCATACATGCTGCTGGCTTTTTTGGACTCGACAAGGGCTTTGTACAAACGACCTGAAGGTTCATTGCTCAACACATCGGCAAGGATTTCAATGGCAGGATAATCAGGATGTGAACCCGCACAAATGTGGTAGCCACAGGATGCAACCTGTACATCGCCGGTACGGCGGAGTACCACACTGCGCTCTCCATCTTGCGTAGGCTCTACGGTGTAGGTAGGCTGAAGGACACGGGTCGGGCGTGGAATGGGTGCGAAGTACTTGTTCACCAGCTCGAGGGTCTTGGCCTCATCGATCTTACCCGCAACCAGCAGTACAGCATTGTCGGGCTGATAGAACTTGCGGTAAAACGCCTGCAGGTTCTCGATAGGCACTTTCTCGATGTCCTCCTTCGATCCGATGGTCGATTTGCCGTAATTGTGCCACAGGAATGCGGTTGACATGACCCGCTCCATCAGGACCCCGCTCGGATCGTTCTCGCCCGACTCGAATTCGTTGCGCACCACGCTGAACTCCGACTCAAGGTCTTTCTTGGCGATGTATGAATTCACCATGCGATCCGCCTCCATATCGAGTGCCCAGTTCAGGTTCTCATCGGTAGCACTGAAGGTCTCGAAGTAATTCGTACGGTCGTACCAGGTGGTACCGTTCGGACGGCAGCCGTGGGTGGTGAGTTCCTGGGGAATGTTGGGGTGCTTGGGTGTCCCTTTAAACACCATGTGCTCAAGCAAATGTGCCATGCCCGTCTCGCCGTACCCTTCGTGACGCGAACCCACCAGATAGGTGATGTTCACGGTGATGGTCGACTTGGAAGGATCGGGGAAGAGCAATACGCGCAGGCCGTTCGGCA
Organism: Bacteroidota bacterium; assembly: GCA_046095245.1. GTDB lineage: Bacteria > Bacteroidota > Bacteroidia > AKYH767-A > OLB10 > JAJTFW01. The sequence goes on from JBJTJB010000374.1 coordinate 2,872, forward strand.
GTTCGTACTCGGTAATGCCTTCTACCGAGGTGATTTTTTTAGGCGGTGTAAGTTCACCGGCGGTGGCGGAAAGGGTGACCGATGCAATTAGCATGATGGCCAAGAATCCGCGTCGAATGAAAGGGTTTGTTTTCATGGAAGAGTTTGATTTTACGAAGCTAGGTGTTTTGTGTTGTTGGCGCTGCGCCGAAAGGGTTAATTTCGGGTGAAAGTGGAGCCGGGCCGGGGACTATTGCCGGTTTCAGTTC
>JBJTJB010000375.1:0-2448 GCA_046095245.1 Bacteroidota bacterium
GTACACAGGCCAGTGCCATCACTTTTCTTTCAGCACCCGGTCAAGCCTATACCGATGGGCTGAGGTTTGTGCAGTATTATTTCGGACTGCCACTGGCGATGGTGGTCATTGCGGTATTTTTCCTACCGGCCTACCGGAGCAGTGGATTTTACACAGCGTATGAATACCTCGAACACCGTTTCGACCGGAAAACACGACTGCTGACATCGTTCCTGTTTTTGTTACAAAGGGGTCTTTCAACCGGAATCAGCATTTATGCTCCGTCACTTATCCTTTCGGCGCTGATGGGTTGGGACATCGCTGTCACCAATCTCTGCATGGGAGGATTACTCATCTTGTATGCGGTCAGTGGCGGATCGAAGGCGATAACCTACACACAAACACAGCAATTGCTGATTATTTTTTCGGGCATGGGAATCGCTGGTTATCTGGCGGTTGCCGGATTACCGGATAGCTGGAGTTTTTCGGACGCGCTACACATTTCAGGAGCAACTGGTAAACTCAACGCCATTACAACCGGGTTTGATACCGATGGATTCAACTGGAAAGACAAGTACAATTTATTTAGCGGAATCATCGGTGGTTTTTTCCTCGCCCTCTCCTATTTCGGAACCGATCAAAGCCAGGTAGGCCGATATCTGACTGCTTCAAGTCTGAAGGAAAGCCAACGCAGTTTGCTGATGAATGGGTTCGTAAAAATCCCGATGCAGTTCCTCATTTTACTGATCGGAGCCCTCGTGCTCACCCTTCACTGTTCCCGGAACCCGCCCATTCATTTCAATACATCGTTGCTTGAAAAAGCACATCGTTCTTCCATCAGCTCCGAGCTGAAACACGTGGAACAACGCCATAAAACCTGGACAGCATTAAGGGCAGAACAAGCGGAATTGCTCACCACTTTCCAGCATTCTGGCAGACCGATTCCAAACGAAGTCAAAGAAAATCTGCGCATCAGCAATGATTCGGTGGAAGCGAACCGCAAAGCAGCGCAGGCCTTGATGGCAGCCGGACTACCGGGATCCGATGTAAATGATACCAATTACATCTTTCTGCATTTTGTAATCAATACCCTGCCGGAGGGACTGGTCGGCTTGTTGATTGCAATCATTTTTCTGGCTGCATGGGGAAGTATCGCTGCTGCTCTCAACTCGCTGGCATCAACCTGCATGGTAGATTGGCACATGCCCTTGCGCTCAAAAACCAGGACGGCAGATCGTGAACTGATGCTAAGTAGGTTTTACACTTTTGTGTGGGGTTTGTTTTCCATTGCAGTTGCATTTTTAGCCGGACAGTTGGGTTCCCTGATTGAAGCTGTCAACATTCTTGGATCCTTGTTTTACGGCACCATACTCGGGATATTTTGTGTGGCCTTATTTATGCCGTTTGTCCGTGGTCATGCAGTCTTTTTTGCCGCCTTGATTACGGAACTTGCTGTCATCGTTGTCTTTCTTTCCGACACCATTTCCTTCCTTTGGTTAAATGTTATCGGTTGTTTCGGGGTTGTATCGGGGGCGATCATTTACCATGTATTCGTACAAAAAAAGGCTCCGGCAGATGCCAGAGCCTCTCAGTAATAATGGGGGTTCCTTATTTCAGCGATTCGATCAGCTTTTGGTTCAGACGCACGTAATGATCATCCTGGTCTTCCTGAGCCAGTTTCATGGATGATTTTGCGGTTTCCACTGCTTCCGATTTCATACCGAGCTTGGCCTGGCAGTTTGCTTTTTGATGAATGGTCCAGTACGCAGAAGGGTTGTTGGCAATCGCCCTGTCGTACCAGGCAAGCGCCTGCTTCAGGTCCTTGTCATTGTCCATGTAGTAATTTGCAGCTGCGGAATACGGACGGTTGTCATTGACCACATAGCGTTGGATATCCTTCATGATGCGGGCATCGATTTCGGCCTTGATTGTCATTTCAACCATGGTCTTTTCCCAGAGCAGTTGTACTTTGCAGGATGTGGGTTTGAGATCGGCAAATTGAATGGTGAATGTTTCAACCGTTGAACCAACAGACTGAGGCTTCGCGACCACGCGAACCACATCATCCTCCTGCTTATAGCTTTCCGGTCCGGTGGTTGATGTGCTCTTGCTGATGATGAGGGTCCAACTGTCTTTGCCCGGGATGGTCAGCAGACCATATTTTCCTGGGTTGATTTTGGTGTCGCTGATCAGGACAGTATCGCCGAAAGTGATTGTGGTAGCCGAGTTGGCACCGGTGCGCCACACCGATCCAAAGGGTTCTATATCACCAAAAATGCTGCGGCCTTTCACACTAGGCCTTGAGTAAGACACTTCGATGTTGGAAAGTGCGAAATCCTGCTTCATTGTGTGGTCAGGTGATGGTCCCGGAATTTTAAGGCTATGAGCCGAATATGTACCAGGCAGCAAAGCGATAAGAATCGCAGCAGAAAGGAAGCTTGAGATGGATTTCATGGTTTGTTTTTAATA
>JBJTJB010000376.1:0-2448 GCA_046095245.1 Bacteroidota bacterium
ATTAGCGGATCTGTAATTCTGGTGTTTGTTTCACAATGAGCCTTTATCTCCGTTTCTGTAAAGTGGGAGAGACTACACAGTAAGAGGAATGGGAGAAGTCGTTTTGTTACCATGTGATTTTGATTAAAATCAAACAGGCGCGGTTTCGCACCATGCTAATTCAATGTATGCCGAAAGTAAGGAACAAGCTTGAGATAGCCTCGTCTGTTTAACGCTGGCCCAGCATTTCTGTCTTTCTCAGCTCAGATATGGCCTCTTCCAGTCCGGATTGAATGTTCAATACCTGATCCAACTGGGAAATCTGGATCAACTTCAGCACCATTTCGCTAAGTCCCGTCAGTACGAAGGAGCCGTTGGCGTTTCGACATAGACGGTTTCCAACCAGAATGGCACTCAAGCCGGATGAATCGCAGAACTTACATTCTGCGAGATCGATAATCATATTATTATACCCTTGGGTACTCAGCAGGAGCAGTTCAGACTTCAACTCAGCGGCAATCAATGTATTCAACTTCTCTTCGTGAAGCCGGATTACCACATACTGTTCGTTTTTGTCGAGTGTGAAGTGCATGGGGCGGCGTGGTTGGTTAACAAATGTAGGTGCAAGAGGGCGATCTGTCAAGGCCGCCAACCTAGTCTTGTTAACGGATTATTGTTCAAATCCGCGTGTTTGTGCCAATAAATACAGAACAGCCATGCGGATAGCTACTCCATTCTCCACCTGATCAAGAATTATACTGTTTGGACTATCCGCTACTGAACTGGATACCTCGACGCCACGATTGATGGGGCCAGGATGCATGATAATGATTTGTTTATCAATACTTTCAAGAACAGCTCTGTCCAAGCCATATTGCATGGTATACTCCCTGATGGAGGGGAAATACCTGATTTCCTGGCGTTCGGACTGGATACGGAGCATATTGGCCACATCGCACCATTCCAGGGCTTTTTTCAAATTGTGTTCAACCGTCACGCCCAGGCTTTCTATGTATCGGGGAATAAGTGTAGGTGGCCCGCACACCTTAACGTTAGCCCCCAGCAATTTTAGGCAAAGGATATTCGACAGCGCAACTCTTGAGTGCAGTATATCGCCTACGATCAAAACGTTGACCCCCTCTACCCTTCCCAGTTTTTCGCGAATTGAAAATGCATCCAATAAGGCCTGCGTGGGGTGTTCGTGGGTTCCATCACCGGCGTTGATGACACTGGCTCGGATGTGCTTCGATAGGAATAGTGCTGCTCCGGGTTTCGGGTGTCGCATAACCACCATGTCAACCTTCATCGCAAGGATGTTGTTGACGGTGTCAATTAGCGTTTCCCCTTTGCTGACCGAAGAGGAGGAGGCGGAAAAGTTGACTACGTCAGCCGAAAGGCGTTTTTCTGCCAATTCGAAAGAGAGCCGGGTGCGGGTTGAATTTTCAAAAAAGATGTTGGCTACGGTTACGTCCCGCATGGATGGCACCTTCTTGATAGGGCGATTGATGACATCTTTAAACGTATCAGCGGTTTCAAAAATGAGCTTTATGTCATCCGGAACCAGGTTCTTGATGCCCAAAAGATGCTGTACGCTAAGCTTGTCACCCATGTTGTTCATCGTCAGTTAAGAGCCATACGCCATCAGCTTCTTCACCATCGGTCTGGTGCCAGTTCACCCTCACTTTTTCGGTTGAGATGGTATCGATTGATTTACCGATGTAATCGGGCTCAATGGGAAATTGCCGACTGAATTTGCGGTTAATCAACACCAGCAATTCGACTTTGGAGGGTCTTCCGAAGGCGAGCAAAGCATCGAATCCGGCACGTATGGTGCGGCCTGTGTAAAGCACGTCATCAATCATGACCACTTTCTTATCCTCAATGATGAAATCCATACGTGTGGCATTGGGGACAATAAGTTCCCGTCTGCGGAAATCATCCCGAAAGAAACTCACATCCAGATCACCGCAATGCAATTCAACTCCCGGAATAAGTTCGCTCAGCCGCATGCGGATCCGCTGTGCCAAATGGATTCCACGTGGCTGTAGTCCGACCAACACTGTGTCCTTAAAATCTCCGTGGGACTCGATCAACTGAAAACAAAGTCGATCAATAGAAATGGCAAGCAACTCAGCGTTGAAAATGAGTTTCTTGCTCATTACCATATCGCAAAGGTACGCAATTGGTGTCGGTCCGTAAAGGGACATGGGTAATAAATAAGAAGGCCCTCCGTTTGGGGGGCCTTCTTAGAAATCGTTAACGAAATACGTCGATCAGGCGTTGTCCTGATTTCCTCCTTCGAGTGTGTTCTTCAATGCTGCAAGCGCTGAGATGTCTCCCAGGGTCGATTTCTCCTGGCTGTCCTTCAGCTTTTTCACGGCCTTGGCTGTGTTGCTCACTTCAGCCTCACGCTCGTTGCTTTCCTGCTTCTTGATTTCAGCAGCTTTTTCGTTGAACATACGGGTATGT
>JBJTJB010000377.1:0-5810 GCA_046095245.1 Bacteroidota bacterium
GCAATACCCACATCATCAGGGATGTTTGCTGCAGAGTGTGATTTTTCTTCAGTAGTCCCACCAACATGATCAGGATTGCGATGGCTGTTCCGATGATGGGAAAGTGGTTTAGCAATAAGTGGAGGTAGTGCAGATTCATGCTCGCAGGAATTTCGAGCTAAGGTATTTCGATTTTGGTAGCGATGTAAAACCATATTCCTGATCTTGCTTACCTTGTGGTATGATGCATCAGGAGTGGATCAATGCCCTTGAAGCCGAGTTCATTCAGGCTGCAAACGCTTATCAGGCGGAACGGATGTCGGCCTACATGAAAAACCGGTTTCCTTTTTACGGAATCATGGCCACTCCTCGCCGGGAAATCCTGTCGCGTTTTTTTGATCAATATTCCGCTTTGAATAAGCAGTAGTGGCGATCTGCGGTTATGGCGATGTGGAGCTTACCTCAACGCGAATGGCAGTACACGGCGCAGGAATTGTGTTTTAAGATGAAACGCCACTGGGGAGAGGATGAACTTGGTTTTTTTACCCGGATGATCGGGGAGAAGTCGTGGTGGGATACAGTCGATTTCATTGCGCCCACTCAGGCGGGCGAAATACACCGCAAAAGACCGGAGCGGACTCACGGAGCCCTCGAAGCGTGTATGAACAGCGGAAATATGTGGCTCAGGAGATCGGCCTTGATTTTTCAACTCAAATACAAAAAGGCAACCGATGAAGCGTTGTTGTTTCGGCTCTGTGCGCAGTTGTCGGGCGAGAAGGAGTTCTTTATCCGAAAAGCGATTGGATGGTCACTCAGGCAGTATGCCAGTTTCAATCCGGATGCCGTGAAGGAATTCGTGAAAACGCACCCGCTCTCTGCCCTGAGTGCACGTGAAGCACTCAGAAAACTCGATTGCCAAGCCCCCGATGCATAGTATCTTTGCCACGTGAAGGCGCTGCACAATACCTTGAGTCCGGAATTGCTTCGGAAACGCCTGGAGGCTGAAAGCTTCCGGCGCATCACGCTGTCCTTTTACCGGTATGTGATCATTGGGGAGCCTTCCGTTTTCCGGGATGACCTCTATGCGCGGCTGGAGGAACTGAACGTATTTGGTCGTGTTTACGTTGCACGCGAAGGCGTGAATGCCCAGATCAGTGTTCCGGAGCCGGAGTTTGAGCGTTTTAAAGAAGTACTCAGCCGCGATGCCCATCTCAAAGATGTTCCGCTGAAAATTGCCGTGGAGGATGATGGAAAATCTTTCCTTAAACTGATTGTACGTCTGAAGAAAAAAATCGTGGCCGACGGACTTGATGACGATGCATTCGATGTGACCAATGTGGGGCGGCACCTCAATGCACGCGAGTTCAACGAGGCCATGGAGCAGCCGGGAACCGTGGTCATTGATATGCGCAATCACTACGAGAGTGAAGTGGGTCATTTTGAAGGTGCAGTACTTCCGGAGGTGGATACCTTCAGGGAGGAATTGCAGCAGGCGGTAGACCTGGTTGCCGACAAGAAAGATCACAAGATCTTGTTGTATTGCACCGGCGGAATCCGCTGTGAAAAAGCCAGTGCATGGTTCAAGCACAAGGGCTTTTCGGATGTAAACCAGTTGTATGGTGGGGTGATCCAGTATGCACGCGAAATCCGGGAGCAGGGACTGCCTTCGAAGTTCATCGGAAAGAATTTTGTGTTCGATGAGCGTATGGGCGAGCGTATCACCGAGGATGTTGTCAGTACATGCCACCAATGCGGTGAGCTCTGCGATTCGCATACCAACTGTGCAAACGACGATTGTCACCTGCTATTCATCCAGTGCGAAGCTTGCCGCGAATTGTGGGCAGGTTGTTGTACCCCTTCCTGCCGCGATATCGCTGCCCTGCCGGAGGAGGAGCAGCGTATGCGCCGTAAAACCAACCGTAGCAAGGACCACCTGGGGATTTACCGCTCCAGGCTTCGCCCTGATCTGAAAGCGGTTCTGCGGCATAAAAAATCCTGATCGTAGGTTTTCCCTGACCCGTCAACACTCCGCCTGGGGGTGTAGGGGATTCGGTATTCTCGGTCGGGAAGTGTATATTTGTTTGGCGGAAGTCCGCTCTTTTACATGGAAAAACGCTGGGTTTTAAAGGAACAAGGTGATTCTGAGGTGATTAGCCACCTTTCGGCCGAGTTGCGGATCAGCCGAATTCTGGCAAATCTCTTGGTTCAACGCGGAATCCGGACTTACGACGAAGCCAAGCATTTTTTCCGACCCACACTCGACGATCTCCACGACCCCTTCCTAATGAAGGACATGGACAAGGCCATCAACCGGATCGGTGAGGCCCTGGCCAACAAAGAGCATATTCTGGTTTACGGTGACTACGACGTGGATGGCACCACGGCAGTCTCACTCGTATACACCTTTCTGAAAAGTTACGCCGGTGATATCGGATATTATATTCCCGACCGCTACAAAGAGGGGTACGGGATTTCACAACGTGGCATCGATTGGGCTGCTGAAAACGGATACACACTCATCATTGCGCTCGATTGTGGAATCAAGAGTATCGATAAAGTAGAGTATGCACGCGCTCGTGGAATCGATTTCATCATTTGCGACCACCACAGGCCGGGTAGTGAACTGCCTGCAGCCGTTGCCGTGCTCGATCCCAAGCGCAACGATTGCCCTTACCCCTACAAGGAACTTTCGGGGTGCGGAATCGGATTCAAACTGATTCAGGCTTTTGCACAACTTAACCAGGAGCCATTTTCGAAACTGGACCAATACCTCGATCTGGTTGCTATCAGTATTGCTGCCGATATCGTGCCCATCACGGGTGAAAACCGCATTTTAAGTTATTACGGACTCCAATCCATTAACCGTGACCCCAGGCCCGGTGTTAAGGCCATTCTGGAATTGGCCGGAATCAGGCGTGAAATCACCATCAACGATGTGGTTTTTACTATTGCACCGCGGATCAATGCCGCAGGTCGAATCGAGCATGGAGAGAAGGCCGTTGAATTGCTGATCCAGAAGAAAGCCGATCTCGCCGGTTTTATCGGTGATGATATCAACGAGCAGAATTCGACCCGCAAGAACCTCGATGCGCTCATTACCCAACCGGCCTTGCAGCAGATCGAACACGACCCGGGGTTCTCTTCCAGAAAGTCGACGGTTGTGTACGACCCCGAATGGCACAAGGGTGTGATCGGGATTGTCGCATCCCGACTAACGGATAGGTATTACCGACCGACCATCGTCCTGACGCGAAGCAACGGAATGGTTTCCGGTTCGGCTCGTTCTGTGAAGGATTTCGATGTATACAATGCGATTGAAAGTTGTAGTGACTTGCTGGAGCAGTTCGGTGGTCACATGTATGCAGCAGGCCTCACCATGCGCGAGGAAAATGTGCATACGTTCATCAAGCGGTTTGAAGAAATCGTAAGCTCCACCATCGAGGACAGGATGCTCGTTCGTGAGATAGAAATCGACTCGGAACTCAGCTTAAAGGATATCACCCCCTCGTTTTTCCGAATCCTTAAACAGTTTGCGCCTTTTGGTCCCGGAAATATGGCTCCCATTTTCAGGGCTGCCAATGTGCGTGACAACGGCCGCGGTAAGGTTGTAGGGAATAACCATCTCAAGCTGAGTCTGGTTCAGCAGGAAACAGCCGGTGGGATGTTCGATGGCATTGCCTTCCAGCTCGGGCACCATCACTCCATGGTGGAGCAGCAGGAAGCGTTCGATGTGGTCTTTCATGTGGAAGAAAACAACTTCAACGGGCGCACTACGCTACAGCTCAACATCAAGGACCTGAAGTTCGTGGGCGAGCAGGTGGTTCATCACAGCTAAGCCTCGTTCAACTCAGCGCTCGAACCGTTTGTCGGTTATAATCCTCCAGGCCAAGCCGACTCTGAATATCAGATTTTCCGCGGGCTTGATTCTTGTTTCCTCCGAACTTGCCGGATAGGCGCCCCACCACTGGCGGTTGAGACTGATACCGGCATCGGCAGCAATAACCAGCGAAGTTCCCGGTACATAATACTCCTGCCCGAGCCGCAGGTGCCCCTCTTGCATGGCAATCCATCCGGATTGATCAACTGTTCCAATTCCATACGAATCGTTGATTCCACGAAAATGCAAGCAGACATGCCAACGTGGTAATGCGCGCCAATCGACCACAGCATAGCGCGGCAATAATGCCCATGTATGGATACGGTCGGAGATTCTCCAGTCCCATCCCAGCAAGGGAAGCCATAGTCCCCCATAGTATTCCCGGCTCAGGTAAAGTCCAGCCCGTAACATCAGTTTCTCATTGAATCGTTTCTCAGCATAACAGGCAAGGCCGGGCGTAAAGCGAGCGGCTTGAAGGCCTTCGCCCTCTTCGGAAAAGTAGCGTCCCACAAATGCAGTAACCAAACGAAGTCCACTGTCTTTGAGATTCAGTCGAATGGTGCTGACCAGGCTACGGTTCGAAAAATTCCGGCTGGCAAAGGGGGACTCTCCCGCCGGCATTTCCCCTGTCCCATAATCTGTGTTAAGCACACGGCGTTCGAAGGCCGGAGAACAAACGATTAACATTCCTGGTCCCCTGTACAGGGGCACTGTGGCAGAGATCTGCCAGGAGGTTATTTCGGGCTCCAGGCTGTCGGGTTTTTGGATAACCTTGGTTGTAGGCAAGTATTGGGCCTGGACCGAAATCAAATCCGTGTAGGGTTGGCACAAAGCAGAAAAGCTTGCCAACCAAAGGGTGACTATGGACAAGAACCGAGGTATCATGTACGGTGATCGCGGTTGAAGGTACTAAACCTCTCGGTTCAGCAACTTACCTTTGTATGGCTATGATTCATCGAAGCTTACAGGTCCTTGCGCTGCTTATGGCATGTACGGCATTCACCGGTCCTGCGTCGCTGCAGGATTTGAAAGTGATTCCGACAGATACCATTCACATCGGCAAGCAGGTTTGGATGAGGAACAACGTTTCCATTCCGATGCCCAACAGTTTTTGGTATGAGCGGGATTCCTTGGGTCACATAAGCGAAGGCAGGTTGTATTTTTTTAGCAGTGCGCTCGCGGCTTGCCCCAAAGGATGGCATTTGCCCTCGGATGAGGAATGGCAGGAGCTTATAAATGCCTTTGGCGGGGATTCACTCGCAACAAGCGACTTGCTTGTGGGTGGGCGATCGGGCTTGAACCTCACGCTGGCCGGTTATCGCAGTGCGAACAGTTCCAACGACCTTTTCGGTAAGCATGGTGAGCAGGGCTTTTACTGGACTTCAACGGTGAAGGGCGAACAAACGGCCTACGCGCGACTCTTCGCCAAAGGATCACGCGTAATCGGTGATCAGTTTTACAGGCGTGCAAATGCCTTTTCAGTCCGCTATGTCAGGGACGAGCCCGCATACTAAGCCGGGTTTTCTTGATGGAATCCGGATCAGTTCCGGAGTACGACACATGCTGTTGGCTACGTTTTGGTTTTCACTCATGTATGTGATGGTGAAATTCCTGGCACACCTGCCGACATTCGAACTGGTGTTTTTTCGCTGCGGAGTGGCCACTCTGCTTGGCTTGATTGCGTTGCGAGCCCAGCGTGTAAGCCCAGTGGGCAGTAACCGGAGGCTGCTCTTTCTTCGTGGACTCTTCGGAACCCTTGGCTTGGTCACGTTTTTCTATACGGTTCAGCGGATGCCTATGGGAACAGCCGTGACCATCCAATATCTATCACCTGTTTTTACAGCCATTCTCGGAATGTTCATCCTCCGTGAAAGGGTAAGTCCGGTCCAATGGCTTTGCTTTGCCCTTGCCTTTGCAGGCGTGTTGTTAATCAAGGGATTCTCCGCAAAGATGA
>JBJTJB010000378.1:0-1455 GCA_046095245.1 Bacteroidota bacterium
ATTCATTCATCAACAAGGGATTCGATGCACGATGGGTATTTGCTATACCGTCAGATATTGTTACTCCTCAAATAATGAAAGAGGTCAATGACTACGGTCAGTACCGCTCCGTACGTCGCCAGGGTCAGGATATTCAGAATATGCCCGTGTCTAATCCACTGGATCTTGGATTTTTCAGGCCGACTTCAAAAAATGCCGGAACCAACATCAGCGGGAACCCGCTTCTTCTTTCAGAAATGAAGTCGTTCGTAGATGAATGTGTCAAGTACCGTGGCTTGATTGTCCTCGACTTTGGTTATATTTATTCTACTCATTCCCCGCTGTACACAGGTGGCGAGATAACATTGTATTCTGATGCCGTTGGACTGATCAGTTATTTGGATTCTCTTAACGTACCATTCCGGAATTTTAAAGATGTTTTTGAGGATGACCCTGCGTATACACAAGACCTAACTGCCAGCAATGATTTCAGTTTACTTTCAGGTACAATGGCCCATGGGATTTCGGTAATGGACAATGATATGGTTCCGGCAGGTACGCAGGCTCAAATCAACCTGATCACACAACCTATTCATGGCAATGTAATTGTGTCTGGCGATAGCCTGATCTATTCACCAGGAACTTCATGTTTTCAGACGGATTCATTTACGTACAGGCTCTCAAATGGAATCCTTGCGGATACAGCACTGGTCATAGTCATGCGTAGCAAGGTGGAGTTTAGCGGACAGCGAACCTCCTGGTGCACACCCAGTCAATTCGCATTGAAGGCTTCCATCCGTGGAGGCGAGGCTCCATATACGTTTTTATGGTCGAATGGAAGCACCGCCGACAGCCTGCTGTTATCCGGAGGCAATTCATACACAGTCACCGTTACCGATAAAAATGGATGCAACACCGTAAGAGCAATAACTCTCCAAAACCAAAATAGTCCTGTACCAAAAGTGAACAATTCCGTTCAATGCAAGCCAGGCATCCCGTCTTGCAACGTAATCGCTGAGGCAGGAATAGTGAAATGGTACGCCGACTCTAGCTTCAATAATCTTTTACAGCAGGGTGGTTCTTGTTTCAATGGGATTATTGATTCCACTAAAACACTTTTTGTGAGCGTTGACTATGGTGGTTGTTCCAGCAGCCTGGTACCGGTAACCGTAAAGGTTGAAAAACCCTCGGTATCTGTTTCGGTCGAATCAGATACTATTAGCTGTTCGTCCGGAACTTTTAGACTGAGAGCCATCACTGAGATGGGATTACTTTACCAATGGAAAAAAAACGGAGTTGATGTGGCAAATGCGACCAACGCAAAAATTGTCACTGCTAATCCCGGACTTTACACCGTGGAGGTGAATCGCCCGGAAGATAATTGCACCAGTGTATCCAGAGAGTACAATCTGATTAAAACCGATTCAGCCCGAATATTCGCCGACTCTGCTTTTGCAATTTGCAACGGTGATAGCC
>JBJTJB010000379.1:0-2662 GCA_046095245.1 Bacteroidota bacterium
GGAGTGAATCTTGAGGCTGATCTTCTCAGCCGGAATCCGGAAAGACTGAAAGAGGTTTTCCGCCAATCGCTTGATGTAGTCATCGAAATCGATTTGCGATAGTCCATCTGCCTGGTAGAACCGCTCGTGAATGAGTGCCATGCTTTTGATCCGATCCTGTCCCTCCCGAAGGGCTTTATACGCGTTCTGGTCGGTTACATAGCTGGTTTGAAGATTAAACAGGCTGATAATGATTTGCAGGTTGTTTTTTACCCGGTGGTGGATTTCACGCAACAACAAACCCTTCTCTTCGAGGGCCGCGCGTATTTGGTCCTCCATCTGCTTGTGGAGGGTGATGTCGGTGTCGATCACAACAATGTTCTTCAGGCGTGATTGTTCATCCACAATAGGTGTCAGTGTAGATGAGGCCCAACGGCTGCTGCCGTCTTTGTGACGGATTTCGGATTCGTATACAATCGACTGCTTTTCGTGAATGCATAAGTCGATTCCGCTCAGGACATCCGGATTTGATGTGAGCTGAGTGATGTTTGTTCCCTTCTGCTGCCTGAGTTCATCAATCGTATAGCCGGTCAGACGTGTAAAGCCCGTATTCACCCATTCAAGTGCCCGCTTCGCATCGAAAATCATCACCGCATTGGCTGTCTCTGAAGCCACGAGGGACAGTTTTGCCAGCTCGATGTTCTTATCGCTAAGCTCGCGTGTGCGCTCATCCACTGTGCGACGAAGATCCTCCTGCGTCAGCAGCAGTGAACGTGTTTTTATTTTATGAACCAGATAGATGACTCCCGCCGCTGCAGCGATGTACAGGAAAATGAAAAGAGGGGTTTTCCAAAGCGGAGCCTTGATGGTGAATGCGAAGGTCAGGGGAACGCTCCACTCCAAACCGTTGGCTGAAGCTTGCACCTTGAATACATAATCACCCGGGGGCACATTCGAATAGCTGACTTGCCCGAAGTCGCTGGGCGGAGACCACTGCTCATCAAAGCCCTCCAACATGTAGCGGTAACGAACCTCGCCCGGAGCCGTGAGGTATACCGCATTACAGACAAAAGTGACATAATTGTCGAAATGTGATAGGACCAGATTCTCCGGAAGTCCGCTAAGCGGGTTGACTATGATCTTCTTCTTTTTCCAATCGACATTCTGAAGGAATAGTTGTATATTTTCAATACTGACCAGCGGCAAGGTCGCCGCGAGATCTCCGGCCTTGGGATCATAGCGAACCACGCCATTCACCGTACCGAACCAAATGCTTCCGCTGCTGTCCTCGGCTGCAACATTGGTCTCAAGCCCGGGATACCCTTTGCTCTTGTCATACAGCACGGATTTCAATTTTCCATCTTTTGCCAATGACATTCGCTCAACCAATTCCACTCCCATATCGGTGCCGAGCCAGGTTCGACCCTGCTTATCACTCAGGCAGAATAGGATCTTACGGCTAAACAACCCTTCCCCAGAACCGAACAGAGTAGGTTTCTTGTCCGGATTCATCGGATCCAATCGCATCACACCCTGTTCGTACATACTACAGAGCAGAGTACCCTCGTCATCGAATTCCATCCCGGTAACGGGCACTTGAGGCAATGCATGCTTGGCCGAATATCCAAGCACACGTCCATCCTTCACCCTGAAAACACCCTTCATTGTGCCCACCCAAAGTGCTCCGCTGGAATCCTCTGTCAGAATGCGCACTTTCTCGCTGGTCAATCCTTTTGAGGCGTTGAATAATAGAATGGAATCCCTGGTCAGTAGATAAACACCACGATCGGTACCAAAGGCTACCCGGCCATCGCGCAGTTGACACACAGCATAAACGACTGAGCGCTCAAGCAGCGCAAGTTGGCTATTGATAGGCCTAAAGGATGAAATTCGAGAAGCCTTCTCGAGCCTGGTATCGAAGAGCCAGGGTCCAGCAGCTGTTCCTAGCCAGATGCTCTCAGCGGTATGTCCTGCCATCGCCCACAATGTGGCATTGACCAATTCCGGTTGGGTTCCGACACGGTTAAATTTGCCCTCACCGTACCGCGAGAGTCCGCCTGTGACCGAACCGACCCAGATCCGACCCGCTGAATCGCAATACACCGAAAGGATGTTGTTTCCGGACAAGCCTTGCTCGGTGGTAAAATGGGAAAACCTACCGGCGTTGTACCTGAAAAGCCCACCGAGCGTCCCAATCCAGTAATTCCCTTCCCGGTCCTCAATCAAGGACTCAACCGTATTCGCATTGGGATCATCTTGCGAGGGATTGAACCGGCGGGGAGCCTTTCCTTCCGACAAAAATATAATTCCCGAACCGTAAGTGCCTACCCATACTTGCCCGAACCGATCAGGTCGCACAGCATGCACGCGCAAGGCAGAACCGGAGAAGTATTCACGGCCTGAAAGCTCATCGGCATCGTACACCTCAACTCCATGATAGGTACCAGCCCATATCCGCCCATCGGAACCTTGCGCCAAACTATACACGATTCGGGCTGTACTTGCCGGAGCACATTGAACCACTTGGATTTTCTCACGCTCAATCAAATCCAGTCCGCCCAGCGAAGCCACCCACATCCTGCCGCGTTTGTCACGCAGGAGATCCTGAATATCATTTCCGGACAACCCGGCAGCAGTAGTGATACTTGCCGCCTTGCCTTGCTTATCCAGGACACTGATTCCC
>JBJTJB010000380.1:0-3252 GCA_046095245.1 Bacteroidota bacterium
CTTCATCTGTTTTGAAATTCTTCAAAATCAAGCGGAACATTTCCGTATCTTGATTGACTATGATTGTATCGGTTTTCCCGCCGGCGTGTATCCTGAAACGACCGATTCGCTGGGTATCCAGCTTATTCAGGCCCTGAGCCATCAACTGGATGGTGTGTTAAAAATTGAAAGTACGCCCGGCCAGGGAGTGAAATATATCATTACTTTTAAGCGCATCAGCTAAGACATCAATCATGAGCAACCAGACCCGTATTCTTGTCGTAGAAGACGAAAGCATCGTCGCCAAGGATATTCAAAAATCGCTCGAAAAGCTCGGCTACGAGGTGCCTGCCACAGCATCTTCTGCTGCCTCAGCCTATGAGAAACTCGATGAGTTGAACCCCGACCTCGTATTCCTGGATATCCGCCTGAAAGGCGAGCAGGACGGAATCGATATCGCTGGCTACATCAAGGATCGTTTCGAAATACCGGTCATTTTCCTTACTTCATACGTTGACCAGGAAACCCTCGACAGGGCCAAGCATACAGAACCCTATGGTTACATTGTAAAGCCGTTCAATGAGTCGGATTTAAAGACAACTGTTGAAATGGCCTTGTTCAAGTTCTCCCGCGATCGTGAAGTTCGTGCCAGTCAGCATCGGCTTGCCAATGCCCTGGCCTTGGTGGATGAAATGATCATGGTAGTGGATGCCGGTGGGAATATCAGTTACGTCAATGAAAAGGCCGAAAAGATGCTCGGAATCACCTCTGCTGCGGCTGCAGGCTCACCTGTGTTTCAATTAGTCGGATTTTCGGACAATGCCGGTAAACCGGTCGAATTGAACGCTCTGATGGATCGCATGCGCGCCGATTCCCCATGGGATAATGAACAGGCTGTACTTTCCATCCGGAAATCGGGTCAGAATGTGCAGGGAGCCATGTCCATTTCACCCATTCACGACGAGAAGGACCAATTCCTGGGTTGTGCGCTTGTTTTTTCTGATAGCACAGCCTCAAAACCTGTCGCGACCGAGGAATCAGCCTCTGTCTCATTATTGGATTCACAGGTCATCCATAATTCCTTCTTTGTGAAGAAGGGCTCCATGCTGGTCAAGGTGTTTTTGGACAACATCCAGTGTATTCAGGCCATGGATAACTACGTAATCATCCAGACCACTGCCGATCAGTTCGTGATCCATTCCACCATGAAGGATATCGAGTCGAAACTGCCGGCTTCAAAGTTCCTGCGTGTCCACCGCTCCTACATCATCCCGATTGATAAGATCAATGTTCTGGATGAAAATACGGTGTTGATCGGCGACAAGACGATTCCGATCGGCAAGTCGTACAAAGACACCTTTATGGCCCGTTTGAACTTCCTTTGATTCTTCCCGTTGTTCCAAAATCAAAACGCCACCTGTTCGGTGGCGTTTTGATTTGATGGGTAATTGACTTTACTGCTTCACTTCTTCGAAATCTACATCGGTAACGCTATCTGCAGGATTGGTATTGCTTTCGGCTCCGGGAGGAGGGGTGCCTGCACCGCCTTGTTCCTGACTGGCTGCATACATTTCCTTCGATGCGGCTTCCCAGGCAGCATTCAGTGTTTCCATCGCTGCATCGATTCCGGTCAGGTCACGTTGTCCGTGCACTGCTTTCAACTGGGTAAGTGCCGACTCGATGGCTGATTTTTTCTCGGCCGGGATCTTATCACCGAATTCTTTCAGTTGTTTTTCCGTGTTGAAGATGAGCGAGTCGGCCTGATTCACCTTGTCGGCTTCCTCCTTTGCTTTGCGGTCCGATTCGGCATTGGCCTCGGCTTCACGCTTCATGCGCTTGATTTCGTCATCGTTGAGACCGCTGGATGCTTCGATTCGGATGTTTTGCGTCTTGCCGCTTGCCTTGTCCTTTGCGGTTACGTGCAGAATGCCATTGGCATCAATGTCGAAGGTCACTTCAACCTGTGGAATTCCGCGTGGTGCCGGTGGGATTCCATCGAGGTGGAAACGCCCGATTGTGCGGTTGTCCTTGGCCATGGGGCGTTCACCCTGCAACACGTGGATTTCGACTGATGGCTGATTGTCGGAGGCAGTCGAGAAGGTCTCAGAGCGCTTGGTGGGAATCGTAGTATTGGATTCGATCAACTTTGTCATAACACCACCCAATGTCTCGATACCGAGTGAGAGCGGTGTCACATCCAATAGGAGCACATCTTTCACCTCACCGGTCAAAACTGCACCTTGAATGGACGCACCGACTGCGACTACCTCATCGGGATTCACTCCTTTGGAGGGCTTTTTACCAAAGAACTTCTCAACCAGCTCTTGAATGGCCGGAATGCGCGATGACCCACCAACCAAAATCACTTCATCGATTTCTGAAGGTGAAAGCTTGGCATCGGAAAGTGCTTTTTTGCAGGGCTCTAGCGTGCGCTGGATGAGTTTATCGGCCAACTGCTCAAACTTGGAACGTGTGAGTGTTTTGACGAGGTGCTTCGGAATACCATCTACCGGCATGATATAGGGCAGGTTGATCTCCGTTTGCGTTGAACTGGAAAGTTCCACTTTGGCTTTTTCGGCTGCTTCTTTCAGACGCTGGAGCGCCATGGGATCCTTGCGAAGGTCAATACCTTCTTCACTTTTGAATTCCTCGGCCAGCCAATCGATTATAACCTGGTCGAAATCGTCACCACCGAGGTGGGTGTCGCCGTTGGTAGACTTCACCTCGAACACACCGTCCCCGAGTTCCAGAACGGAAATATCGAATGTTCCTCCGCCCAGGTCGAACACGGCAACTTTGGTGTCCGTATGCTTCTTGTCCATACCGTAGGCGAGTGCAGCTGCAGTGGGCTCATTGATGATTCGGAGCACCTTCAAGCCGGCGATTTCCCCGGCTTCCTTGGTGGCCTGGCGCTGGGCATCGTTGAAATAGGCGGGAACAGTGATTACGGCCTCGTTCACTTCATGTCCGAGGTAATCTTCTGCAGTTTTCTTCATCTTTTGAAGAACCATTGCCGAGATTTCCTGGGGAGTGAACAGCCTATCGTTGATTTTAACCCTGGGGGTGTTGTTATCACCTTTAACAACCTCGTATGAAACCCTGGAGATTTCCGTTGATACTTTGTCAAAAGTCTCCCCCATGAAACGCTTGATGGATGCGATGGTATGATGGGGGTTTGTGATGGCCTGGCGCTTGGCGGGATCACCCACTTTACGTTCGCCATCCTTGATGAATGCAACGATGGAGGGTGTGGTACGGCGCCCTTCGCTATTT
>JBJTJB010000381.1:0-7747 GCA_046095245.1 Bacteroidota bacterium
GAGTATGGCGTTTCGTTTCATGCCTTGGAAGATCTGAATATATGTGTGGCTATTGACTGCCGAATGCCCGATTATTTACCCGAATGCACATCGTTTGGCATTGTATTGATGTATTTGGGCTCTTGATTTTCGCGTTTATGCAAGTGTACATTGAGCTGTTACGTTTCCGGCTTGAACATTGCACCGGTCAGGGGATCTACAATGACCATACCGACAAGGCCACCAATGAGGATGTTTCCATAGTACCATGGATTCACCTTGCAGTTCAGAACCGCTTCGTTTGTTTCGTAGCCTTCCCGTTTAAAAACAAGACTATAGCGTTGAGGCGTGAAGAATCCGGCTCCGGAACGAAGATTTACTGTGGCCGGTGTTGTTCCCTGATACACCTGCTTACCTTCCCGATCGGAAATATCAACCTGGGCTCCTGGTGGCTCCGAATCCACGTAAACAGACCACTTGGATTGGCTCACGATGGAGGCACAACCCGTGCCAAGCAAGAGCGATACAATAAAAAGAAGATGAGCAAGTGCTTTCATGTCGGTTCGTGTTGATTTACACAACAAATGAACCCACACGTTTACATAGTAATGATGACGTGCATTTGAGGAGCGACTGATTTACATCAGCGTCTGCGTCCGCCGGGTTTATTCCGGAATCCACCCTTGCTGCGCTGGACAGTAGCAGATTTACGGCTCACGAGCGGCATCTCATCCAAGATGAAATCAATCTGTTTTTTGATCAGATCGGCCGATTTCAACCGAACGCGCACCATATCACCAAGGCGGTATGTTTTGTGTGTGCGGTGGCCAACCAGACTATACTCTTCCTCGTTGAGTGAATAAAAATCATCGGTGAGGTCGCGCACACGTACCAGTCCCTCACATTTGTTTTCGGGAATCTCTACGTAGAGTCCCCATTCCGTCACCCCTGAAATCATTCCGGTGAACACCTCATCCTTCCGGTCGAGCAAGTACTGCACCTGCTTGAATTTGACTGAGGCCCGTTCGGCTTCACTCGCCTTGATTTCCATTTGCGTGCTGTGCTCGCAGGCATCTTCAATTTCATCCGCATCCGCAGGTGCTCCGCCATCCAGATAATGTGCCAGCAAGCGGTGAACCACCACATCGGGATAGCGACGAATGGGGGAAGTGAAATGTGTGTAATAATCGAAGGCCAATCCGTAATGCCCGATGTTATCGGTGGTATAAATGGCTTTTGCCATGGTACGGATCGCCAATTGCTCCAGCACATTCTGCTCGCGCTTGCCCTTGATATCACGCATAAGTCGGTTCAGCGAATGTGCAAGGTCTTTTTCGTTTCGTGTGTTCACCTTGTGACCGAAACGACCGGCGAACAGTGCAAAAGACTCGAGTTTGTCACTAACAGGTGTATCGTGAACGCGGTACACGAATGGGAATTCGCGGTTTTTCTCGACTGACAATTTCCGACCGATGGCTTCTGCTACGCGGCGATTGGCCAGCAACATGAATTCCTCGATGAGTTTGTTGCTATCCTTGTTCTACTTGAGGTACACATCCACCGGATGGGAACGCTCGTCGAGCCTGAACCGCACCTCAACCCGATCGAAGGTGATGGCTCCATCGGCAAATCGCTTGGAGCGGAGTTTTTGCGCTATGCGGTGCAAGGTCAGCACTTCTTCACGCAAATCCCCTTCGCCGCTTTCGATCACGTCCTGGGCCTCTTCGTAGGTGAACCTTCGGTCGGAGTTAATGATGGTACGCCCAAACCATTCGCTGAGGACCAGCCCCTCCTGATCCAGTTCGAACACGGCCGAAAAACACAACTTATCTTCGCCCGGTCGCAAGGAGCACACCAGGTTGCTGAGCTTTTCGGGAAGCATGGGTATGACCCGGTCTACCAGATACACCGATGTGGCGCGATCGAAGGCTTCATCGTCCATGGCGCTTCCGGGCTGCACATAATGGCTTACATCGGCGATGTGTATCCCCACTTCCAAATGGCCATTCTCCAGGAATCGCACGGACAGTGCATCATCGAAATCCTTCGCATCCACCGGATCGATGGTGAAGGTGGTGATGGGACGGAAATCGCGGCGCTTATCGATTTCTTTGCGGGGAATCCGGTACGGGACCGCCTCGGCTTCGGCCTCGACGTCTTCCGGAAATGCCAGCGGAAAACCATACTCGACCAGAATCGCATCCATTTCCACGTCGTTGTCGCCGGGCATCCCCAACACACGCACAATCTCTCCCTGCGGATTGGCGGCATCTTCGGGCCAGTGAGTGATGCGTGCCACCGCCTTTTCTCCATGCTTGGCACCGTTGAGGGCATCCAGGGGAATGAACAGGTCGATGCCGTTGCGCATATGCCCCGACGATAGGAAGGCGAAGCCCCTGCTGACCTGCACCGTTCCGACAAATTCGGTGCGGGCGCGTTCGAGGATCTCGACCACTTCTCCCTGCGGACGCTTTCCCGGACGCACAGCGAAGAGGTTCACTTTCACCAGATCGCCGTTGAGTGCGTTCAGCAGGTTATTACGGTCAATGAAGATGTCCTCTTCAAAATCCTCATTCATCACATACGCATTCCCGTTAGAGGCAATGTCGATGCGCCCTTCCACCAGGCGCGATTGAGGCCAGAGTTTGTACTTGCCACGATCCGTTTCCTGCAACTCTTCCTCCTGGGCCAAATGCTCGAGGGTGGCAATCAGGGCCTCTTTGAGCTGTTGGTCGCTGAGGCGCTCGAGCAGGGCTTCTGCGGTGGTAAAAAAAGGCTCCTGCCTGAGTTTCTTGGCTACCTGCTTGTGGTTATAGGCGGCATATTCGTGCTCGCGGAAAACCTCCAGGACAAGCCTGCGGAGTGAAGCGCTGTCGTCGCTAACTGATTTTTTGGCCGTCATCTGCAGCCAAAGGTAGCGGAGAAAGGCCTGCGAACGGGGATCAATGCATGACCTGGATCATACGCGACTGCTGATCTTCGCCCGTGGTGATGCGCAGTAGGTAGGTTCCGGAGTACAGGGTGCGTACGTCGAGGAAGGAAACCGTACTGCCCGGGAGAATCTGGCTGTTGCGTAGCAATTTGCCACTGAGGTCGTACAATGCAAGTGTTGTCGCTTCACGAACCAGCCCCTTGAGTTGCACGGCGATGTAATCGTGGCCGGGATTTGGGAAAACCACCACATCGGCCGGGGGAGTTGTACCCGTTATCCCGGTGGTGGCCGGAATGTATTGTGTGACCGGTTCGGTGATGGAGGTGACTTTGGCAGCGGTTCGTGTTCCGTAAAAACTTGGACCCACCACATAGGGGTAGGCAGAATTCCAATTGGAATCGACCGTGCAGAAATACGCATAGGTTCCGTTCGGGTATTCGGGTGTTACACAAAAGCGACCGTTGTGGATGTCGAGCACATCGGTTTGGCCGGGCTGGGGTGTGATGTATTCGTAGTCTTCGCGGAAATAACCCAGAGGGTATTGCGCACTCACGTTCGGGCCCGAGGTGACGCTGGCACCTGTGGGCGATGTGTTTCGTACAGTGATGTTACGCAAACGATAGCCTGATTTCATGCGCACCACCGGCCCGGCGCCCGTAGTCCCCTCCCAGGCATACGCACCATAAATGGGAAATCCGTCGTAAGCATATCCAATCAGCGGCGAGTGCTGCATGCTGTCGATGGCATACAATCCATCGGCATCGTACAGGTTGCAAATGGTGGATATCACACTGAGATCGAGTTTGAACGCACTTGGATTCTGGTGGTGGTGGTAATTGCCCATGGCGGGATGCCCCTTGGAGCAATCGAAACCGGCGCGCTCGGCACGGATCGCATCGCGGTTCCAGTCCATGGTGGCGCCCATGCCTCCCGGACAAGGCGGATTGCCCGGACCTCCGCACAGGGAATTTGTACTTGGATTCCAAGCCACTCCGTCACGGTAGTCGAACAAGGCAACGCCGTTGATGAAGATGCCGATATTACCGCCGGAGGTGTTCGTCAGGGTCCCGGTGTTCTGAACCGGAACGCGTGAAATCTTGAAGATGGCATTCTGATTGGTCGCGAGGGAAGGATTGCCATCCAGAAAAGGACCGGTAGGATATGCAGGCAATCCCTTGGTGCAGACGTAAACCCAGTTTGCCGAATAATACACGCGCTGTACATTGGCCGAATCGGCATCTTGTATCGCAACGCTGTTACCGCTAACGTAGTGGCTAGCCGTTGTACCGGTGGTGTTCAGTAACCAGGCACTGACTTCGGGTCCCTGAGCGTTTAGCAGGGTGTTGCAAAAGAGTAGCGGGAGGAGGAGGTTTTTGATTTTCACGGAGGTGAGATGTACAGGTCGGAGAAAGGTTTAACGGGCAGATTCAGCCGGAAACCCGTGTTTCGGATCGAAGATAAACTTCCGGTCGTCGAGTGTGAGTAAAAAGGCCAGCAGATCGGTTTGCTCACGTTCGTTCAACACAATAGGTGTTCAGAGCCGACTCGCCCGAAGGTCTTGCGATCCGGATACCTGCATGTAATGGGACAATACCTGACGCAGGGAGCGAAATCGCCCATCGTGCATGTAGGGCGCCGAATAACTCAGGTTTCGGAGAGAAGGGACTTTGAATCGCAGGCGATCGCCAGTCATGTTGGTGACCGTCATCCTTCCCTGGTCCTGCAAAACCGGATCGGGACTGAGGCCATTGCGTTCAAAACTGAAATCGGAAAACAGCGGCTCCGTGTGGCAACTGTTGCAGTGAAGGCGAAACAAGGCGTATCCATGTTGCTCCTGTTCACTGAAGGTCTGCTGCCTGCGCATCACACTATCGTACCGGCTTTCGTGCGGAACAAGTGTCAGTAGAAATTGGGCGATAGCGCTCTGCATACGCTGTATGGTGATAAGCGAATCTCCAAACGCTTTCATGCCGGCCTGCGCGTAGCGGCCTTCCCGGTTCAGTTTCAGCAGCAGCTGGGCGGTGTCCTCCCCCATCTCTCCGGCATGGGTGATGGGAAAAAGGATCTGCTCTTGCAACGAGCCGAAACGTCCATCCCACATGAAGCGGTTCTGCCAGGCCAGCAACTGCAGTGCGGGCGCATTCCGGAAACCGATGCTATCGCCGATTCCGTGGCTGAGTGCATGGTCGCTGTGAGCAAAGGCATTGTATGGCGAATGACACGATGCACAGGAAATGCTGCTGTCGCGGGATAGGATGGGATCATAAAAAAGCAATCGCCCCAGTTGGATCTCATCCGAATTCAATCGATTGATGTCGACCCGCGGTGGTGGCCATCCTCTGGAAATCAACTCCTCACACAAAAGTGCCGACCCTGTCTGTATCCATGATATGAACAGCAGCATACAGGACAAGAAAACCAGGCTGTTCTTACTCATGGGTTGGGCATCACTTGGAAAGAATCAGCAATACGACCGAAAATGCGAACAGCATCTGGACCGGGCGACATCAACTTGGGTTGTCGCAGGAGCAATTCTGAAGTGAGTACGTTGTTAAGTTCGACTGCGATATGTAATGTGTCTTTAAGGGATTTTAGGTCTATACACACCTTTTGCGTAACAGCGAAAGGTGTGCGATAGCCGCCCAGGTGATATTGAAACTTCAACTGGTTCCCGACTGAATCAATGGCTTCACCCTCCAGTTTAAAATGAATGAATCCGCTTTGCCACGTCCAGTACATGCCCATAACAGGATCCAATTCTCCGGACTGAATACCGGTGGTATTCTGAATACTATCCAACCCCAATTGAACACAAAGTCGCCCACCATCCGAGCTCGATAGTCCTTTCAATATAAGTCGGTTCCGAACAGTGTCATACGTATCCACTAATTGTGGTTTACGGTCTTCGTACAAAAGAAAACCATCCTTTTTTTCGAACGAGACGCCACCAATATAAAACCGAAGGTTATCAATCCGAATGGAGTCGAAGGGATTCAACCCATGCGCATAGTTCATTGGTGCCAATCTCTGCTTATTCAAACATGTATGGAAAATAACCGTAGTGCTTTGCTGGGCAAAAACTCGTCCAACCGCCGATGATAACAAAAGAACAAATGCGAAAACAACTCTGATCACGGTGTTCATTGCTCGATTTTGATCATTTAAAGCACCCGGTTAAAATAGGACATCCGATTCATGAAATTACCAAATCGGTTTGATGTCAGCTATTCGGCAAAGGTTTAGAGGAAGCCTCTTTTTATCTACTTTCGGAACTGATCGTATTTCTCCCGATATGTCAAAACCCCAAGCCGATAAGAACCCGGCGAAAACGAAAAAAGCGCGTGTAATCTTTGTCATTGAAGACAATTTGTTACAACAGGAATTGTTGAGCGATTACATCAAAAGCAGGTATAAGGTCGATGTACACAGCTTCTCAAATGGTGATGACGCTTTAAACAAACTTGATTTGAATCCCGACCTTGTTTTTCTTGATTACAATCTTGAACTTGGAGGGGGTACAATCCCTACCGGAGTACAGGTTCTAAAACAGATTAAAAGCCGGAATCCCAATACGCCTGTTGTAATGTTGACCCTCCAGGACCAACTGTCAATTTGTATCGACTGTATGAAACATGGTGCGTACGATTACATCGTCAAGGGGGAGAATGCGTTTAAACGAATGGAAAATGTATTCGGACACATCGATAATCTGCTTGCCACCATCAGTCGCAGTAATGTACTCCAAAAACGCTATAACCGGATTTTTGGGTTGCTGATAACCCTTGTCGTATTGCTGATTTTTGGGCTGTTGAGTGGTTATTTGGTCCTTAAGTTCTGAATAAATAACGTCCAGGCAATGATTTTTTGCCAATGAGAAGACTGTTGTGTCCGCCTACATCATTTACTTGTAAGTAGGTGAAATACTCAGACATGGTTTCCTGTAATTCGTGTGTCTTCCTGATATCCTTTCGGCCTACTGCAGCATTGAAGATGAAAACACCATCGGACCTGAGTAGTCTATGGATTTCGAGCCAAAAAGGAGGATCATAAAAATCGCTTGGCACCTCACAATGTATAAATAGGTCGATGATGATCAGGTCAAATTTTTTTGTACATCTTGTAACAAACGCTCCTGCATCGGCTTCAATGACACTAAGTTGCTAATCGCCAGCCAGACCAAACTCCTCAAGTGCAATTCGGATAACGACCGGATCTATGTCCACGGCCATCACACGACCAGGATAACCGAATCGGCTACGTAGGCTTTGCACAACACTTCCTCCACCTAATCCGAGTATCAACACATCACGAATGCAATCGAAGGGTATGTGTAATAGCCCCTCCTCCAAAATCTCCTGCAACAATCCGTAGGAATAATTCGCCTTCTCGGTGTCCAATACGCGTTCACCATCCTCTTCCAGGATTTCGAGCCAGCCGCTGTGTGCGCTGTGAAAGCGTCGGACGATGCGCATGTGTTTTCTTGAGAAATCGAAGATAGGTGTTTGACCGGGTATGCTTCTACACACTACCTTTAGCCATCACAAAACAGCCATGTCGCACCTCTTCCCCTACGAAGTTCCTATTGTTCCCAAGCAAGCCCGAACCGTTTTCCTCGTTGAGGATGAGCCCTTGCAGCAGCAACTCATGCTGGATTATCTGAAAGATAAATTCACGCTAGATGTACACGGATTCTCGAGCGGAGAAGAAGCGCTTAGTCAATTGCACCTGAAACCGGAAGTGGTCATCCTGGACTACCACTTGGATAGCAGCAATCCAGCGGCAAGCAACGGAGTGGAAATCCTGAAAAAAATCCGCGAAGCCCTGCCTCTCACGCAA
>JBJTJB010000382.1:0-11102 GCA_046095245.1 Bacteroidota bacterium
CCTCATGACCATACCTCCTATTCAAAACTCCATCCCGCGCAACTAACCCAACACCGAATACCCATGGATTCACAAAAAGTCGACATGTTCCTGATGGCGAACAGCAAATTCTTCGAAAGCCATCACCTCCCGATGATCCGCGAACGCCTGATCCAATTGGATGATAGCCGATGGGGTGTCATTCAGACCCTGCAGTTCAAAGACCCGACCACCAGTCTAATTGTCTCTCTTCTTGGTGGCAGCCTTGGGATCGACCGTTTCATCATCGGCGATACCGGACTGGGTATCGGGAAGCTGCTTACCTGCGGTGGGCTCGGTATCTGGACCATTGTAGACTGGTTCATGATTCAGGGTGTGACCCGGGAGAAGAACATGGCTATGCTCCAGCAACATCTCTACTGAGATCCATGCGTAATTCCTCACAGGTCTTTCGCCTTCTGATTCCGGCGGGAGTGATCTGGGTGATCCTCAGTGGGCTTGAGCTAATCTCGTTCAGCCCTTGCCCATTCCACCTACTGACCGGTTTACCCTGCCCCTCGTGTGGTCCCACGCGGGCTATTCTCGGTTTGTTTGAAGCTGCCGGGGCGGATTCGATCCGGATCAATCCACTTGGGTTGGTCTGTGTGGGAGGGCTTGCTGCAGGCTTACTACTTACACTGATTGAGCGCACAACCCGAAAACCCATTATGCAGCCGCTGGCCGACCGTTGTATTCTTTTTATACAGCATAAATCGGTGGCAGCGCCGCTCATTCTACTGGTGTTGGCGAACTGGTTCTGGAACATCAGTAAAGGACTTTGATGGCACACACCTTCCCCTATCCGCCGGGCGAACACGAAGCGGAAAAGGCTTCGAACAGTTACCTGATGTCGCTGGTGGCCGTTATTGCCGGACTGCCCTTGCCCATCATCAACCTGCTGGCCACCTTGTTCTTCTTCCTCGCCAACCGCAAGGGAACCTATTTTGTCCGCTGGCATTGTACTCAGGCGCTCCTGTCACAAGCCTCCTTGCTGTTCATTAACAGTTTCGGGTTTTGGTGGACCATCGACATCGTGTTCGGTGACGAGGTCCTCAGCAACCGCTATGTCGGGTATATGATTGCTGCGGGTATCCTGAACCTGACCGAACTGATCGCCACCATCCATGCCGCCATTCAGACCCGCAAGGGTCGGCACGTGAAGTGGTGGTTCTACGGAACCCTGACCGATCTGGTGTGCCGGCCATGAAAAAAACCTATACTCTTTTGCTTCAGGGGCTGCTGTTGTTGCTCGCGGTGCTGGTCCTTTTTGTGATGCTGATGGGGACCGACTGGGCAGGGCTGACCAATGCAGAGGAACGGAGTGATCAAACAGCACAACGAATCGGGGAACTGATGCGCGACTTCATCGATGAAACGGAGGAACCGGCCACCGATACGGCGCTGATAGGTCCGGTTAATGAACTTATCCTTCAGCTTTGCCAGGAAAACGGGATTGACTATTCTTCTATCACCTTCCACGTCCTGCAAAAGGATGAGGTGAATGCCTTTGCACTTCCGGGGCGACATCTGGTGGTCTACACCGGTTTGCTGGACGAATGCCGGAACGAATCTGAACTGGCCGGCGTGCTGGCCCATGAATTGGCACACATCGAGCATGGCCATGTGATGAAAAAACTGGCCAAGGAGCTGGGCTTCTCCATGCTTTCAACACTGACCGGTGGAGGGGAAACCCTTGGCGTCGTATTCGAAACCCTGGGTTCGACTGCCTACGACCGCGAGCTGGAGACAGATGCTGACATGACTGCAGTGGAGTACCTCGAAGCAGCGGGCCTGAATCCTAGGTCATTTGCTGATGTCCTTTACCGGATTGATGGAATGCAAGAATCTTCCCCCGCGTTTCTGGACTGGATCAGCACCCACCCCGATGCCCGTTCCAGGGCGGAGGCAGTCATGGACGCTGTGGATTCTGAACTTCCGGTACCGGAACCGGTTTTACCCCCGTCCATGTGGGATGATATGAAAGCGGCCTTGTAAGGTTTTGATTGATTTTGATCGGAAAAAGTCGCCACTTCTGCGTACACCACGCATTGTAAATCCCATTCATCATGTGCGGAATCGTAGCCGTATTCGAACTCCAGTCGGACCCGCAAAGCCTCCGGCCACAAGTCCTCGAGCAATCGCGTAAAATCAGGCATCGCGGACCCGATTGGTCGGGCATGTACTGCAGCTCCAATGCCCTTCTCGCTCATGAGCGGCTGGCCATCGTGGATCCCCGTTCGGGAGGGCAACCCTTGTTTAATGCCGATGGCAGTGTCGTGCTGGCAGTGAACGGTGAAATATACAACCACCGCGAATTGCGTGCGCAATTTCCCGACTACCCCTTCCGCACCGAGTCCGACTGCGAGGTGATCCTGGCCTTGTACGAACGACATGGCTCTGACTTTCTGGAACAACTCAACGGCATATTCGCATTCGCCCTCTGGGATGAAACCCGTCAACGCTATCTCATCGGACGCGATCACATGGGCATCATCCCCCTTTATACCGGCAGGGACCAGCATGGGAATTTTTATGTGGCATCCGAACTCAAGGCTCTGGAAGGCGTCTGTAACCGTCTCGATGAATTTCCACCTGGACATGTATTGTGCAGCGATGAGCATCAAAACCCCACTGCCTGGTACCACCGTGAATGGAAAACATTTGATTCCGTACGCAACAATCCTACAGACATCACACAACTCCGACATGCGCTCGAAGGGGCCGTACACCGGCAACTCATGAGTGATGTCCCGTATGGCGTTCTGCTTTCGGGTGGCCTCGATTCCTCCATCATTGCCGCAGTGACAGCACGCTTTGCGCCCAACCGCATCGAAAGCGGCGATCAGCATGCCGCCTGGTATCCGCGCCTGCACTCCTTCGCCGTAGGTCTTAAGGATTCGCCTGACCTGGCGGCGGCACGGGTTGTGGCAGAACACATCAACTCGGTGCACCACGAGGTGAATTTCACCGTGCAGGAAGGCCTTGATGCCATCAGCGATGTGATTTATCACCTTGAAACCTACGACGTCACCACCGTACGCGCGTCCACGCCCATGTACCTTCTGGCCCGTGTCATTAAAAGCATGGGGATCAAAATGGTACTGTCAGGTGAGGGCTCGGACGAACTGTTCGGAGGGTATCTCTATTTCCATAAAGCGCCCAATGCGCAAGCCTTTCATGAAGAAACGGTGCGTAAACTGGGTAAGTTGCACCTTTACGACTGCCTTCGTGCCAACAAGTCGCTGGCAGCCTGGGGAGTGGAAGGACGCGTTCCCTTCCTCGACAAAGAATTCATGGATGTGGCGATGCGCATCAACCCATCCGATAAAATGACCGGAGCAGGAAAAATTGAAAAACACGTGCTGCGCAAGGCGTTCGAAGATCTGCTCCCCGAAGCCATCGTTTGGAGACAGAAAGAGCAGTTCAGCGACGGTGTTGGGTACAGCTGGATCGATACCCTGAAAGCCCGGGCCACCGAGCAGGTGAGCGACGAAGAACTTGCAAAAGCGCACTTCCGCTTTCCGGTCAATCCGCCACAAACCAAGGAAGAGTACGTGTACCGCAGCATATTCAGCCGACACTTCCCCTCCGAAGCGGCGGCAGCCTGTGTGCCCTCCGTCAAATCGGTAGCTTGCAGTACACCCGAAGCGTTGGCCTGGGATGCATCCTTCCAAAACCTGAATGATCCTTCGGGCAGAGCCGTGCAGTCGGTCCACCGCAACGGGCTTCAATCCTAAGACGGCAATCTGCACGAGGTAAACCCGGATAGCGCGGGGCTTTCTACCTTTGGGTCCAGAATCAGAACCCATGAAATACCTCAGCCTTTGCTTTGCCCTTGTCCTTACAGGGCTCGTTGCTTCCTGCCAGTCGACCGGCACAAAAACCACAGGAACCCCCGAACTGCTCAGTGTGGACGCCTTTGAGGCGAAAATGAACAGCCTTGGTGATGAACAGCTCATTGATGTGCGCACCCCCGAGGAGTTCATTGCCGGTCATTTGAGCGGTGCGGTGAACATCAACATCTACGATGCCGATTTCGCACAACGAATTGCACAACTCGACAAAAACCGACCCGTGCTGGTGTACTGCAAGGCAGGAGGACGCAGCAAAGACGCAGCCGGACAACTGGCGGCCCTGGGATACACGGTGAGTGAACTCCAGGGCGGCACCCTGGCCTGGGCCAATTCCGGAAAAGCGCTGGAAACAGCTGGACCGAAAACCGCTTCCGGCATGACCCCGGAGCAATATGCAGCGGCGGTATCTGCACAGCCCATGGTGCTGGTTGACTTTAAAGCCACCTGGTGCAAACCGTGCAAGATGCTGGCTCCCATCCTCGACGAACTGGTGAAAAAACAGGACGGTAAACTCACCCTGATCAAAATCGATGCGGACGAAAACCCTGCATTGATGCAAGCAAAACAGATCAACAGCATCCCCTACCTGGAATTGTACAAAGACGGAAAGCTGGTTTGGACACACATGGGTCTGACCGATGAAGCCACGATTGCTGGGCAGTTGAAGTGAGTTATTGGGATAAGAATGAAGTATAGGGCTGTATAAAATAATTACAGTCGTTCCTCCATTGCACAAACCACAGGTTTGCCTCCGCATAAACCCCCTAATGAACCGGTGGAGAACCACGGAACCGCGTCACCAACGCCGAATACTGAATGGCCTGCTAATCCTTACATCCCTGTTCGGGTTTTTGGAGTGGGGCGGCAACAACCAGGCTTTCCTGTTTGAGGCTGAGCTGGATGTGCTTTCACGCAGTTTTACAGATCCTGTTGCAGTCATCCACCCCCCTGACTTTATTGCCGATGGCAGGACAGATCGTGCTACTGATTACGTTGTTTCAAGACAATCCAGGTCGTCGGCTAACCTTTTGTGGGATTACCGGCCTTGGGCTATTGATCACCTTGATGCTTGTAATTGGTTTGATCGGATTGAATTGGAAGATTGTGGCCTCTACACTACCTTTCCTGCTCGTGGACCGGTTGGCTTTAAGGGCTACAAAGCCCTTTGGTTGAGCGGAGTCGAAACCAGGTTATAAACCCCTTCAACTTTACTCGGGATACGGTGCAATATAAAACCGTGGGTTGAGCGGAGTCGAAACCAGGCGTATTAATGAACGATTGTTCATCAGTGGTTGTTTTATGTTTTCAGATCATCAGAATTACATTTTCCCTGTTCCCGGGCTATTCTTCACGGCATAGTCATGGAACAGGGTGATTGTTATCATGTATCACATCCGGGACTTGATTCACTTTTACAGCATCGTAATCTTGAACAACAAGTCATTGGACATGAAAACAACCTCTTCTCCCATTGGTCTCCTGCTGATGCTGGGATCAGTGATCTTATTTCTCCCTTCCTGCGCACCGGTTTTCAGTGAGATGCAGAGTGCACGCATGATTGGTGAAAACCAGTTCGAATTAGCCGGCTCCTTTTCATCGGTCAGTTTTGCGGATGATGGTGAACAAGAACCGGTTCAGACAAACACCGGTCTTCAGGTGGGCTATGGAATTTCGGATAAGGTGGACATCCGGGGGCGTTTCGAGCACATCAAGGTGAATGACA
Source organism: Bacteroidota bacterium (assembly GCA_046095245.1). Lineage (GTDB taxonomy): Bacteria > Bacteroidota > Bacteroidia > AKYH767-A > OLB10 > JAJTFW01. Next base: position 5,596 of record JBJTJB010000382.1, read on the forward strand.
TTGATGAGACTGTGAACGTGATCGGCATCGGACCAAAATTCAGCCTGGTAGACCGCTACATGGCTTTTTACATCCCTGTTGGAAATGGCCTTGGCGATTACAACGAAAACTGGCAAGTGCATCCCACACTTTTGTTCACACTTCCCTTGGCCAAGGATATCCTCGAGATTACGGTTGCCCCGAAATACCTCCTCACCTTTTGTGAAGGCTGTGATGATGGTTTTGCTCTGAATACGGGTATTTCCGTGGGCGAGCTGGATCGCTTCGCGGTTCGTTTGGAATACGGCCTATTGAAAAATACCGCTGCCTTCGAAGAGGGTCAATACAACCACATCAGCATCGGTGCGGCCATCACACTGGGTAAGAAAGCGAACAGATAAGAAACGGGGGTGTACACATCTGTAGTTCCCCACCCAACTACACTCAATTGGTTTTTACTTCCTGTTCTCCTCCGATCGGAATGCCGCCAACTCGCGGCCCTGAGCGGACAAAGTCAGCGTGTGGATTTTGATCTCCCCCTCACGTTTCACCTCCAGTGAATAGTGTTCCGTTTCTCTGAGTACCGCAAGGTAGCGCTGCTCCAGTTGCATGTGCTCGGTGCATACCATTTCCGTTACCTGCAAGGGTAGAAGTTTCATCATGTCATCGTGAACAGTCCACATGCCGGCATAGCTGTTGCAACCGGCTCCACCCGACATTTTATTGTCGTCTGATTCGAAGGTGATGTGGATCAGGCCGGGTGGTGCTTTGATCGCTGCTCCGTCCATGCGGATCAAACTGAAACGAAGCCCGTACAAATCCGGATTCTTTCCGAAATGGGGCGAGCCCGGTTTGGAGTGGCGGCACGCGTTCTGTGATACAGCAAACAAGAGAAGAAAGGCAAGGATGCGCATGGTTTAATCGGTAAAGCACCAAGGTACGGATTTGCCGATTAGACCGGTTTGCGGAGGTTGATTACCTTTCGGGTATGGGAGGCCTTGTTCGTTTGACGCTTCTGGTATTGCTTGTTTTTTGTGGGCCGGTCTCAGGATCCGCTGTTTTCAGGCCGGACAGCATCCATCTGCAAGAAGGATTCCGGGCTGCACTGGTATACCTGAAGGGATCGGAGAAGCCCTTCCATGGTACTCCTCAGCCCAGTGACTTTAATCCTCCACAGCATGCACGTCCATGGCGCGATGCGCTTTATCTGAGTCCCGGAACTCAAGAGGATGCCTGGTTGTATTTCGAATCAAATAACCGGTCTGACACCGCTATAAAACTGTTCTTTTTTTTCGGTAACTACACGAACATCCACGTATACCGTCATGACGCGCGGAGCGGTCGTACCCTGAATCTGAAACCCCTCCACTCCAGAGGGCCACTGGACAATGCCGTATTTCCGCTGGAGTTTTCGCCCGGTTCCCTGGAGCGGTTTTGGATTTATACCGGAAAAAGTTCGCGGGCCGTCCAAAGCCCGGTATTTGGGTTTTGCGCAGCCAAACGATCGGAGGTCGTACAGGCGGTCCGGGCCTGGTCCTTTGCCGGACAGGGCGAGAACATGAGCTACCACATTGCCGGTTTTGTCTTATCGGGTTTGATTTTGGGTCTGCTCTGCTATGCTTTGTTCAATTACAGGCAACGTGGCGAAATCGTTTTCCTGTTTTATGCCGCGTACTTGTTCAGCATTCTCCTGTATGCGCTGCACCGCTCGGCGGAGCTTTGGTCGGTAAGTTTGCTCCTTGACACAATAGGGCCTTTAAAAGACGTATGGTGGCAGCCGCTTTCGTTCGTGTTTTATTTCGCATTCGCCATATGCTTCATTGATTTCCGGAAACTGAGTCCAGGCCTTTACAGTACGTTGCGTGTTGCAATAGGGGTCTTGGTGCTCTATTTGTTGGTTGATTTCGTACTGATGCTGTTCGGTCATCAGGATATACGTAGCCGGAATTACACCTTTTTGCGGCCGGTGACAGGGCTGTTTTCATTGGTTGTTATTTTTCGCACCCTGCTTATCCCCGACCGGCTTGCAAAAATTCTGTCCTGGGGCAGCCTCATGATGGTTGGAGGAGCACTGGCGGCTTTCACAATCGCCATGTTCCCCTCGTTTTTCCCCGAATGGCTCTACCGACATCACATGTTGCTGATGTATGGTGGCGTTGGTCTTGAAATCATTTTTTTCACGGCGGGTCTAAGCATCAAATCGAAACTGCAGCACGAGGAGCGCCTGGCGCTTGAACTTGCCCTGCGTACAGAACGTGAGGAGGCGACGCTGGCCATGCAACGTACCGAGCACCAGACACGCGAACGGGAGCGTGATCGTGTTGCACAGGAACTACACGACGACCTGGGATCGGGGCTGACCTCCATCCGCTTTCTGAGCGATATGATCGGCAGAGACCCCTCGCGGCACGAAATCCCCGGCAAGATCGCCGCTATCAGTACAGAGCTGATTGCGAACATGCGACAGATCGTGTGGACCATGAAATCAGAGGCCCGTGCCTTTCCCTCGTTTGTGAGTTTCGTTAAAGAACAAGTATCCGACACGCTTGACCAACACGCAATCGAATCAGCTTTCACCATCCACGATGAAACCACATCAACTCCCGTGATTCTGGAACATCAACTGGTACGTCAGGTCTGGTTGTGTATCAAAGAATGTATTCACAATGCCATCCGCCATTCGGGTGCAAAACGGGTGGATATGTCGTTCCATAAATCAACCGGTTGGATTGAAATCGGTATTCACGACAACGGAACAGGAATCCTTACGGAAGGTCTTGCCTCGGAGCGTGGCATCGCACACATTCGCCAGCGCATGGAGAGCCTGGGAGGGAGCATGATCATCCACGGCGGAGCCGGAACCAGCATCCGCCTTCGTGCTCCGCTTAAAAAAGCCGGGGTGTATACTACAAAGGGGTGATGTCGCATCAGGTTACATACTCCTACATTCGTAAGCAGCATGGAACAGACAATCCGCATCAGCGTTGTGGAAGACAACGATGTTATCCGCGAAGGGCTTTGTGAACTTATCGCTACTACCCCCGATTTCAGGTTGTGCGGAAGCTTTTCATCTGCCGACGCATTCATCGCAGGCATTCCGGGAGCGGAAGTGCCCGAGTTGGTATTGCTGGATGTGCACCTCCCGGGGCGCAGTGGAATCGAGGCGCTGCCCGAAATCAAGAATCTGTTGCCCAACACCTTGTTGATGATGTACACGGTGTTTGAAGACGACGAATCGGTGTTCAACGCGTTGAGCAGGGGTGCAAGCGGCTACCTACTGAAAAAGACCGCACCGGAACAGATCCTGAGTGCGCTGCGCGATTTGCGCAACGGAGGCTCACCCATGAGTGCGGAGATCGCACGGAAAGTGCTGACCTCATGACAGCGTCCGAACTATCGTCCCGAAGCAGGAACCTTGACCGAACGCGAACTGGAAATCGTGAGTCTGCTGGCGCTGGGTTATCTGTACAAGGAAATCGCCGATCGTCTCGACTTGTCCGTGAACACGGTAAAGAAACACCTGTACAACGTGTATGAGAAACTGCACGTGCAAAATCGCACCGAAGCCGTCAACAAGGTGTTTCAACGAAGCCAGCCATAAAAAAAGCCCCGGAAATCCAGGGCTTTGAAAAACGGGTTACTCCACAGCCACCGGTCTGGGATAGACCTTAGGCCGAGGTGAAGATCGATGCAGGCATCCGGCCGGACAATACTCCTTTTGTAGTAGGTGGCTACGCTGATTTACCGGGTTTCAGCACGAGCAATATGAACTTTTCGGTCTAAAGGCTGTTACTTTGTACATACATCTGTTACCCACATGGAATTGCTATTCAATGCGCTGATTATCGTGGCCACTTTTTTTGCCATGGAATTCGTGGCTTGGTTTACCCATAAGTATGTAATGCACGGGCTGTTGTGGATTCTGCACAAGGATCACCACCAGACCGAACCCGGGTTCTTCGAAAAAAACGATGCCTTCTTTTTGATATTCGCGGTCCCCAGCGCCATTCTGATCATGCTCGGGATGATGAACGGTAACGATTTCCGACTCTACATCGGTATCGGTATTGCGGTTTACGGCTTGGCTTATTTTCTCGTCCACGATATATTCATCCATCAGCGTTTCCGGATTTTCCGTCGCACCGACAACACCTACATGCGGGCCATCCGCAAGGCGCATAAAGTGCACCACAAGCATTTGGGGAAAGAGGAGGGTGAATGCTTCGGTATGCTGTTGGTGCCCATGAAGTATTATTTCGAGGCGAAGCGTAGCCAGGATTAAGTCTCCCGGCTTGAGCGGATGGTCATTCCGCGGTTCACCAGGTACACACCGGTAAAAATCACCGCCATGGCGAGAAGCATACGGCCTGTGACCGGTTCATGCATCCACAGGGCTCCAACCAGTAGCGCGATTACCGGATTGACATAGGCATAGATCGAAACCTGTTGAGCGGGTAGGTGCCGGATGGCGTATACGAACAAGCTATACCCGATTACCGATCCGACAAGAACAAGGTAGGCCAAGGCCATCCAGGATTTCGGGTTTGCAGGTAGCAGATCGCCCTCGCCACCGAACCAACCGAATAGGGCAACGGGTATTCCACAAAGAAGCATTTGCCATCCTGCAGCCTGCACAGGCTCCATGGACACCGGATACTTCCGCATGTACACACTTGCAAAAGAACCACTGAGCAAGCCTGCCAGGATGAGTAGTAGTCCGCCTGGAGTCGCTATCACGTGGGAATCATTCCAATGCCCCCCAATGATCAGCCATTGCCCAAGCAGCCCGATCACAATCCCCAGCCAAACCTGAGGTGGTGTTTGCTCGGAAGGATTCCATATGCGCGTGATGAGGACCACCCAGAAAGGATATGCGGCATTCAGAAGGGAGGCCAGGCCGCCGCCAACCGTTTGCTGTCCATATACCATCAGGAGATTACCGGCAATGAAAAAGAAAAATCCGCTGACAAGCATGCGTTTCACATCACGCAGGTCCGGAACGCAGAGTTTTTGTGAAAAGGCGAAGTAGGCCAGCAGTGCAGCACCGGCGAACAGGTAACGGAAGGCAGAGAAAAGCACAGGAGGGAATCCTGTGGTCATACCAAGGCGTATCGCGCCATAGGTCGTTCCCCACACGATACAAATCACCGTCAACGCCCAATAGGGTCCAGTCCTGTTCATATAGCAATCGGTTGTCTGTATTTACACCTAATGATTTACAAGGTGTGGATCAGACAATCGGCGAACCAGTGTTCGGGAGACGAACGCGGAGGCGATAAAACCGATGGAGATGGAGAGGAGGAACACGAGCAGGAAATCGGAGACCATCATGCGCACGGGATAGGCCTCGGTCACAAACCCCGGCCCTTCACCCAGGGAGATGAATCCGAAGGTGTGCTGCAACTGACAAACAAGTGCGCCGATCACCAGCCCGGCCAGTGCTCCGGCCAGGGAAATGAGAACTCCTTCAATCAAGAACACGCGGCGTGTCAGATTCCAATCGGCACCCAGGCCCTGCAGTATACGGA
>JBJTJB010000383.1:0-2486 GCA_046095245.1 Bacteroidota bacterium
AATGAATGGAAGTTGAATGGCGCACCCCCATTAATAAGTAATAAATACAAGAAAACTTATTTCTTATCGGATTGTGTGATTGCCAACGCAAAACCGATACCAAATAACAAGGTGATTAATCCTGCGAATTGGGGTATGTAATCAGCCATTGTGTTTGTTGTTTATTAATTTAAGGTAGATGCCAAATGCCAATATTGATGGAACCCACAACCCGATGAACGTACCATCTTCCTTGTACCCCTGGAAGTATAGGATTTCAGAGAATATCAATGACAGTAAAGCAGCCACAAACAGCAACTTGTCAGATGTGGTAAACTTGTTGAACATAGGGTTACGGTTTAGAGTTCGAATTTAATTTAAAGATACACATTTCATGATATAAAACAGCAGAGAGCCTCAATTGGTTTTCGACCCTAATCAACCTGGTGTCCTTCTTTATAAAAACACGCTCATATAGCAAGTGAAGGGATTATCATATCTATCTAAAGAATTGTCTAAGTTCATTTCAATAGTTATTTCAAATCCAGAAAAGGTTCGATTATTAAACCATTCTGTCTGAACCCTCGGACGCAAGGGCCTTTTCGAACGAATTATATAGGTTCAGTATGGCAAGGCCGAACAGGACGGCAACAACAACCAATATATTATTCATTACCCCTTCGGTTGAAAAGGAAATCCGAATTAATATAGTGGAGATGATAAAGCCCGAGTTTCTAATAATCAAGTGAAACCTATCCGTATAGAAGAAAGACACCAGCAACAGAACAACATCAACCAGCACCAGAATGGTGAAGAATTCTTCAAAAAACACGTTGTTAATGTTGGTAAAGGCCATTGCGGAACCTTCAGGTTTGAAGAAAGCAACCCCTAACCAATTAACAAACGAATAAATGGCCAGAATTAATATCAAAGGAACAAGCGAAGATGCGATTGCACGTTTTATTTTCATATATCTTCTTGTTCTCTCCAGGCTTGAATCATCTGCACCGGATACTGGGAATTTACGGTTGCTTTGTTTGTAGAAATGAAAGATGAGGAAAAACAGCACAATAGAGGTTATAATGTCGAAGGTAAACTGCAGATCGTTCTTGATCACGAACCAATCTGATGAAATCTTTAAGCTCGATAAGTCTTTGAATAAACGCCTTATGATAATGAGCAGGATAATTTCGTATTGCTTGTTGATGTAGGTTGTTAATGACTTTGGTAAGAAATAGATCAACAGGTACACCTCATACACCAATATGAAAGAAAAAGGCGTGTAAATCGCTGAAATAGGATTTGTAAGTAAGTCAGAACCTTCGCTTAGTGAAACCACACCGAACTTCACAAGGCAAATAAGACTGAGGTGAAGGACAAAACTGATAAGCGCAATCACTAGAAAAACCCGCTCTATTTTGACGCGCGTTTCATTTGAGAGCAAGGTGTCGAAAATCCAATTTAGTTTTTTCATCTGATTGTTGGCCCAGTTTCGATTGTAGTCATACATATTATTCATTGTGTAGGTGCTTATACAGCAGCACAGTTAGATAACACCCATAGGATAGTTATCTAATGATTTAGACAACCTAATAACCCTATTTACTTATCCAAGGATAGTCAATAATCAGATTGAAGGGGGAAAACCGTTCCATATCAGGTAATGATAAAGAACACGACCATAATGCGGGGCTTAAACTTATCGGTCTTCGGCGCCCCCAATCACCACCACGAGCTCTCCTTTCACACCTTTTTCGGTGTAGTGAAGCAGGACTTCTTCCAGTGTGCCACGCGTTGTTTCTTCGTACAGCTTGCTTATTTCACGGCTCACACTAGCGGGCCGATCAGCCCCCAGGTGTTCACAGGCTTCCTGTAGCAACTTGAGCAAGCGGTAGGGTGATTCGTAGAACACCATGGTTCGGGTTTCTTCGCGAAGTGCGACCCAACGGGATTGTCGCCCTTTTTTCTGGGGCAGGAAGCCTTCAAACACGAATCGGTCGCAAGGCAAACCACTCATGACCAGTGCGGGCACAAACGCTGTAGGACCCGGCAGGCAGGAAACCGCAATCCCGGCCTGCACACACGCTCTGACCAGCAAAAAGCCCGGGTCGCTCACACCGGGTGTGCCTGCATCGCTTAACAGGGCAACGTGTTGACCCGATTCCAGCATGCGGATGATTTCGGCGACGGCCTGGTGCTCGTTGTGCTGGTGATGGGCCAGCAGACGCTTCTGGATCCCGAAATGGTCCAGCAAGACCCTGCTGGTGCGCGTATCCTCCGCTAATATCACATCGGCGTTTTTGAGGACCTCCAGCGCCCGCAGCGTAATGTCCTGCAGATTGCCGATGGGTCCGGGAACAAGGGTCAGCATGGAGCAAAAGTGCATAAAAAGCCTTGGCATTCCGAAGGGCAAGAGCGATTGTGGTATATTCGTTTTTCAGGCTAATGTACCTGCCAGCCAAAACGATGAAACACCTGTACTCCCTGATCTTTTTTATCCTGCTTCA
>JBJTJB010000384.1:0-2573 GCA_046095245.1 Bacteroidota bacterium
GGCCGTTCCTGTGCTCTTTATTTCCGCTGTGGCAGCCCAAGGCATTACTGAACTGAAAGACGTGTTGTGGGATCAGATGAACGAACGTTCATTCCTTAACCGATGAGTGGATTACTCCCCACCTGGCTTCAGCAATTCGACAGCGAATTATTCCTGCACATCAATGGATGGAATTCCACACCCTGCGATGTGTTGTTTAAGTGGCTGACCTTTAAATACAGCTGGATTCCGTTTTACCTCTGGCTGATCATAGAACTCGTACGGGCATACGGCAAGAAAGCATGGATGACGGTTCTTGCTGCATTGGTGCTGGTAACCGCTACGGATCAGATTTCGACTGCCATGAAGAACAGCTCCATGCGCCTGCGACCCTGTCACGAACCTACGTTGGTTGGCAAAGTACACACCGTTGACGGCGCCTGCGGTGGACGTTTCGGTTTTGTCAGTTCACATGCAGCCAATACGATTGCCTTGTCGCTGTTGCTTTGGATGTTGCTTCCCGCACGAAGGAAAATCCTCGGCCCTTGTTTCATGTTGTACGTTCTGTTTAACGGATACAGCCGTGTTTATCTGGGCGCGCACTATCCCTTGGATGTGTTGGGAGGTTGGGTATTGGGCCTGGTGTGTGCCATTGCAATAGGCAGGTTTACCAACCGCATAGCATCTTTGAAAATCAACCATGGAACAGACCTATAAGCTGCTACTCGTATTTGTTGGTGGTGGAACCGGCAGTGTGGTTCGCTACCTCATTGGCACATGGATGCCACAGACGAAAATGCCCTGGCACACCTTCACCGCCAACATTGCGGCCAGCGCCTTGCTTGGTTTTATCACAGCCTTGTTGCTGTTAAAACCCGGACAACTGGAGCAACAGCGCTTATTGCTTGCAGTAGGTTTTTGTGGTGGACTTAGCACCTTTTCTAGCTTCAGTATGGAAGGAATAGAACTGATCCGTAACGGACAAATCGGTATGGCAATCCTCTATGTGCTATTAAGCCTGACCGGCAGTTTACTGGCCTTTTGGGCTGCCTGGGCTGTCACACGCTAAGGTGATGATTGTTACCGATTTCTTAACACACAGCGGTTTTCTTTGCCGCATGAAACCCATCCGTTTCATTGCACTTCTATTGATATTAAACGCCAAGCATACGCTGGCGCAGCCGGATCGCTTCGGGAACTGGAACACCGCTTTCATTCAATTCGACTTTCGTGGCAAATGGGGTCTGCTGAATGATGTGCAACTACGCACCTATCGCATTGGGGCGGACCCGGAAATGGTTTTATTCCGACCGGCCTGCCTATACGAAGTGAACGATGCCGTACAGATTTCAGCAGGTGCCGGAGCAATCCTCTCAGAAGTATATCAAGGCGAAGTCAAGAAAACGAAACGTGAATTGAGATTCCACCAACAGGTCATGCTACGGCAGCAAGCCGGTGCAGTACGCATCCTGCACAGGTACAGGTTAGAGGAACGCTACATCGCCGACACCGACATGCGGCTTCGGTTAAGGTATATGGTGTACAGCCTCACCCCATTGACCAAGAAAAAGCTGGAGGACAATACCCTCTATCTGGTTGCCTCCGACGAGATCATGCTGAACACCACAGGAGCAGCCTTCGATCAGAACCGCCTGTATGCAGGCCTCGGCTGGATGTTCAACAAACAGGCAAGGATCGATGTGGGTCCATTGTGGCAAACCTTCAATTCGGGTACCAATTTGCAGCTGAACGTCGTATATTTAAGGGTAATCAATTTTCGGGACAGATAACCGGACAACACGACAAGTCATGGACAGAAAAACCTTCATTCGGAACGGCCTGCTGGGCACTGCCATCATCGCAGGAAGCGCAGCACGTGCTCAACTCGTTCGCAACGATATCGATGAACTGGAGTCCCTCGATATCGTGGGCTTCAATCACCTACCCACAGAAAAAAGCGCAATCATGGACAATGCCGTTTATCATCCGGCCGAATCACGCGGAATGGCGAATCACGGCTGGCTCGACACCAAACACAGTTTCAGCTTTGCCAGTTATTACAACCCGGAACGTATGCACTTCGGTGTGCTTCGTGTACTGAACGATGATACCGTTGCACCGGGCATGGGCTTCGGGACACATCCGCATGACAACATGGAAATCATCTCCATACCCTTGGAAGGTGACCTGGAGCATAAGGACAGCATGGGGAACGTGACCATCATCCGAAATGGCGATATCCAGGTGATGAGCGCAGGCACAGGCATACGCCACAGCGAATACAACAAGAATCCGGACAAGACCGTCAAGTTCCTGCAGATCTGGGTGTTCCCGAACAAGAAAAACGTAACACCCCGGTATGATCAGATCAGTTTGAAGGCTGCCGACCGGAAAAACCGCCTGCAGCAAATCCTGTCGCCCAGCACCGACGATGACGGCGTCTGGATTCATCAGGATGCCTGGTTTCAACTCGGAAGCTTCGTAAAAGGTTTCAAAACGACTTACCAGATCCGGAAAATGGGAAATGGAGTGTATGATTTTCTGATCGATGGTGCCTTTAAGATCGACGGAGAGGAAGTGAAGAAACGCGATGG
>JBJTJB010000385.1:0-8182 GCA_046095245.1 Bacteroidota bacterium
TGCTTGGGTTTGGGTAAACCTGTACGGCTACTGGCTCAGTGGTATCAAACAAGCGGTTGTTGGTCGTACTGCTTGTTGTATCCAGCGGATTCGTTGGGTAGAATCCAGCAAGGATCCGGCACTCGTCAAATCCTTCATTGAAAGCTGATACTGCACTGTTCCATGTGCTCAAACTTGGAGCTCCGGCTGGAAGGTTTCCGGCAAGTGCTTGGTTCGCAGCCTCGAACAGATCCTGTACGGTATTGTTCGTTCCAAGATAAGCGATTACCGATGTTGGAATCATGCGTACGATTTCAGTTCCCGGCACCGGTGTAGCGCTTGGATCAGCACAAAGACTTCCGCTGGAAGCAAGTGTAACCATGTAAGGTCCAGTGATGGTCATTGCACCCAATCCGGTACCTGGTACACGAAGGTTCAATCCGAGTGTAATCGTTTGAGCTACCAGCACGTTCCTGAATGAGCCATTGCCTTTTGTAGCAATACCCGAAGGAATGTCGCAGGTTCCTTGATCCGTGATTGTGGCCGAAGGTCCACCACCGGGGAGACGGCGATAGATACAGCCACTGGTTACGTCGGCACTTGTCAGAGTCAGACAACGCCCAACGCTGCAATCTCCAATAATCAATGGTGTAGCCAATTGCTGCAACAAGATAGCGGTTGTAGTCAGGCTGCTGCAATGCAGACCACCGGCATTGCCATATGCACCTTGGGTATAGGTACATGTGTGAGTGGGCTTGCAAATAATCTGCACTGTGCATGTGCTGGTACAGCTTACACCATTGACTGTATTGGTTACGGTCAGTGTAAAGTTTGCCGTATCGCTGCCTGCGCAGTAAGTAATGTTAGCCGAACTCGGATTGTCAATGGACCAAGTTGTGTTGTCAACAGACCATGAGTATGTCGTGGTTCCGTCAAGTCCACTGATGTTAGTCGTCAAACTGTTGTTGCAGGAACCGCAGAATTGACGATCGTTCGGGTCGGTGTAGTTTATGGTGCATACAGGATTGTCAATGACACGGATGGTCAAGGTGCAAGTGCCTGTGTTGCCACAATCATCTGTTGCGGAGCAGGTTACCGTTGTAGTTCCCACAGGATAAGCAGCTGTCAAAGGCTGACCATCGCTACGGGTACAGTTAACAGGCAATGTGCCATCGCAGTTATCCGAAGCACTTGGAGTGAATGCAACTGGTGAACCTTCGCATACTGTAATCACATTGCTGGTGTGGCAAGTGACCACCGGAGCCTGAGTGTCTTCTTTCCAGGTTACTGTACGCACCTTAGCTACAGCAACGTTTCCACACTGATCTACGGCATTGAAGGTGCGGGTTTTTGACCGGAAGCAACCATTGCTGGTTACGTTCGAAGTGGTAGAAGTAGCGGTCAGGTTGTCGCAGTTATCAGTTACAGACGCACTACCAAGAGCGTCTTCAATTTCAGCAGGTGTAGGGTTGCATCCTAAGTTAGGATTGGCACCCTGTGGCCCGTTGAGTGTTATTACAGGAATAGAGGTGTCAATCTTGTACGTTACTGAGCAGGTTACTGGGGTAGCGACATTTCCGCAACCATCAGTAACAGTCCAGGTACGGATTGTAGTATAAATGCAACCGTTGTTATTGGTCTGGTCGGTGAATGATGCGGTCAGGTTGTTGTCGCAGTTGTCGGTTACAGATGCAGAACCCAAAGCAGCAAGAATCTGTGCGTTAGTCGGGTTACATCCGAGGTTGCCTCCTGGGCAGTTGGTGGTGATGACCGGCTTGGTGGTGTCGATCTTGTAGCTGACAGAGCAGGATACCGGTGTGGCATCATTACCGCAGAGGTCGGATACATTCCATGTGCGGGTGGTTGTGAAAATACAACCCACATTCGTGGTGGCATCCTGGAAGGTTGCTGTAAGGCCATTGTCACAGTTGTCGGTCACAGAAGCGGTTCCGAGTGCCGTATTGATCTGTGCGTTAGTCGGGTTGCATCCGAGGTTGCCTCCTGGACAGTTCTTGGTGATTACCGGAGCGGTGGTGTCAACCTTGTACGATACGGAGCAGGTTACCGGAGTGGCAACATTTCCGCAATCATCAGTAACAGTCCAGGTACGGGTTGTAGTATAAATGCAACCGTTGTTGCTGGTCTGGTCGGTGAATGACGCGGTCAGGTTGTTGTCGCAGTTGTCGGTCACTGAAGCAGAACCCAAAGCAGCAAGAATCTGTGCGTTAGTCGGGTTGCATCCCAAGTTGCCTCCGGGGCAGTTGGTAGTGATGACCGGCTTGGTGGTATCGATCTTGTAGCTGACTGAGCAGGATACCGGTGTGGCAGCATTACCGCACAGGTCGGTTACATTCCAGGTGCGGGTGGTCGTGTAGATACAGCCCGTGTTGGTTGTTACATCCTGGAAGGTTGCAGTCAGGCCGTTATCACAGTTGTCGGTTACGCTAGCTGTTCCGAGTGCTGCATTGATTTGAGGACCTGTTGGGTTGCAGCCGATATTTCCACCAGGGCAATTGGTTGTGATCACAGGCTTGGTGATGTCGAACTTGTAGGTGAAGGTCTGAACAAAGTCCGTGAAGTTCCCGCAGGCATCCGTAGCACGGTAAGTGCGTGTGGTGGTGCGCTGGCAATCGCCACTAACTGCATCAGGCAGTACAGAAACAATGGGCGTTGTGCAGTTGTCGGTAGCCGTGATGAGCGCTGTGTTGGGAGCAGGAATGACAGGGTTGCAGCCAAGGGTTACGTTGGCTGGGCCGGTTACGATCGGATTAACCGTGTCGTTAACTGTAATCAGTTGGGTACATCCGCCAACGTTGTCGCAGGTGTCGGTAACAGTGTATTCGCGTGTAAGCGTAGCTCCGCAGTTGCCGATGTTGAGGGGACTATCGGAGAAGCTCACTGACAGGTTGCCACTGATGTCGAAGATGGATCCTCCCTGATTGATGAACTCCTGGTAGCTGGTGGCTCCGTCAGGAATCAGGTTGTTGCAGCTGATGGTCAGGTTGGGGGGGCATGTCACGTCCGGAGGAATGGAATCGATGACGCTGGTAACGCATACCGTATCCGTGTCAGAGCAGGTCTGCAGGTTGTTGTCGGTTGCGATTACAATGTAGCAACCAGGCTGGTTGACCGTAACACATTGCGTGGTTGCAATCTGAGTCAATGAAGGGATGGTCTTCCAAACAAATGTGGCGTTCGGATTGCTTGAACTGGCACACAGCGTTGCTGTGGGGTAGGTGCAGCTCAGGTTTTTATCCATTCCGGCATCGGCATTCAGTTCAGCGAATGCACCGAACAGGTAAGGGCCGGTCCAGTCTTTTAGTTCGGAAGTGAAGCTGGCAGAAGAACGGGTCTTCACAGCGAGTGATCCGAACAGGTTTACACATGGTCCAAGGGTCGGTGCAATGTCCAAGCCCAGCGCGCTGAAATTGATTGTTACTTCAATCAGCTGCAAGGGCTCGTATGTGGTTTGGAATGCGGCGTTCTGGGCGCTGAGGTTACCCCAGGGGCCAGCTTGAACTCCTGCAGCTGTGTTGGCTACAGCACGCACAAGGCATGCAGAAGCTGAACCGTTGAGCGGAGTGATTTCTGCATAACCGAAAGGTCCTGCACCCGTTCCAGTGTGGAATACACCGGTGAAGTTGAACCGACGGCAAGCCTGGGTATTGTACCAAGCGAGGTTGTGGCCGGCACCGTCAACGTTGTTGGGGTTGATCCATACGTAAACTGACACGCAGGCATTTGAACCACCGTTGGTGTAATCGATTGAAACAATCAGATCACCAGGGCGGAAGTTTGCAGGGTTGCAATCCAGGTTTGAAGCTGTGTGACCACCATCGGGACCAGCACCGGGAAGTCCGTTGTTGTAGGTCAGTTGACCACCAATGAGCTTCGGGAAAGTCCGGAAGATTTCAAAGTCGAGATACGAAGTTCCGGATGTGTTACGGGTTGTTGCATAGGCATAACCCATCAAGGCATCATTTCCGGTACCATCGTCGGTACGACGAATGTGACCACCTACGTCGATGATGTCGTTCTTTTGGGGGACACTGGAGATTCCCAGGGTCCACGTTCCGGGGTTGGCGGCGTTTTTGTCTGCTCCGCTTCCGAAAATCGTTGAGTCCAATTGGCTTCCTGCGCAGGGGTTGTCACGTGCGGCAACTGCATCCAGCATGAGTACAGGCTGGCCGTTTACGGTGACAGAGGTAGCGAAGGGGACCGACATACGCTGTTCGAATGTCAGGTTGTAGTGTCCGCTATTGGCTAAGTCATCAATAAAATCCAAGGTGGCATCATTGAATGCGACCACGCCCGAATCGTTTCCATTGCGGAACCAATCGTTGTAATTGGCCGTGGCCAAAACCTGTGCGCCGACATTGAACGCGCCCACCGTAACCGGTTGCTGGCAGGTTGCAATGCTACATTGGGCCATCGCTTCGGGCGTATGACCGATCAGGAGAACCATCATCAGTCCTCCTATTAAATTTCCGAACCGCCTGATAAAGGGGGTACGGCCTTGCGGATTGTGTTGTGATTTGTACATGGGTTATTGTGTAGTTTGGATTTCTCGTGGTCTATATTCTCTTGGGCGAAATTCAGTGTTCAATTCCCTGCTGCAACTGTACTTCCTGAGAAGTAATTAACAGGTGATGTAGGTCGTTTTGTGAATGATTGAACTCATGCCTTTGAGGTGGCGCAGGGGATCACAGTATGCTTCCCCTGCACGCGGTGTTTCGGTTTATTTGATGATGGTCAGTTTGTCGGTGAATACGCCTTTGGAGGTGGTTACGTGGTAGAAGTACACGTCCGATGCAAGGCCTGCGGCATCCAGGCGGACACGGTAGGGGACATCAGCTTCAGCCTCAGCATTGTACAGTGTCGCTACACGTGTACCTTTCAGGTCAAACACTTCAATGGAAACATTGGAGTCGTAACCGTTCAGGACGAAATCGATGCTAACCTGCTCGCTGGCCGGATTCGGATAGGCGATAACAGAGGCGATATCGCTTTCCATGGCCAGGAGGCGACCTGTAGTTGCGGTGGTGTCAAGCGGGTTGGTCGGATAGAAACCGCCGAAGAAGCGGCAACCGTCGAACGCTTCGTTGAACGCACTAACCGCCTTATTGATGGCGAAGAGCCCGGGTGAACCTGCAGGCAGTTTTCCGGCGAGCGCATCGCTGGCCATTTTGAACAGGTCGCTCACGGTGTTGTTGGCACCGAGGTAATTGATGACCGCACCCGGGATCATGCGTACAATCGCCGTTCCGGCAACCGGTACCGCATTGGTGTCAACACATGCGCCCGATGAAGAAGCGTAGGTGACAAGGTATTTGTCCGTGATCGCAAGGCCTCCCAGTGTTGAACCGGGTACACGCAGGTTGAGTCCGAGTGTAATGGTTTGTGACAGCAGGATATTTCGGAAGCTACCATTTGAACGCAGCGCGATTCCTGTCGGAGTAGAGCAGGTTGCATCTCCGTTCAATTGGGCCGCAGTGCCTCCGCCGGGCAGGCGCAGGTAAACGCATCCGCTGATGACGTCAGCAGCTGTCAGTGTAAGGCTCTTGTCGATGGCCGTGTCACCAATGATCAGCGGTGTAGCTAGTTGAGTCAGCAAGAGGTCAGTTGTTCTGCCACCTGTGCAGTTGCGTCCACCCTGGTTTCCATAATATCCCTGGGTATAGGTGCAGAATCGATCGCCGCCACCGCAGGTCATGGAGATCTGACACTGGCTGATGCACTCCTGTCCGTTCAGTTCGTTGGTTACCGTGAGGGTGAATACGGCAGGACCATTACCAGCCGTGTAGGTGATGGTAGAGGTGTTGCCACCGGAAGTGATCACCCAGGGGTCAACTACACCACCCGGACTTGCAACCGACCAGCTGTAGGTACTCGCATTGGTTGCCGTTGCGCTCAGTTGGTTTCCGGTAGAGCCGCACTGGGGCATTGTTTGCGGAGCAGTGATATCGCAGGTCGGATTGGCCAGTACGTTGATGGTGGCATTGCAGGTGCCGGTGTTTCCACAAGCATCAACTGCTGTGCAGGTCACCGTGGTGGTGCCTGTGGGGAACGGATCGCTGATAGACAAACCATCGCTGCGAACACAATTCACAGCAACAGCTCCGTCGCAGTTGTCATTGGCACTTGAGGTGAAGTTGATGGCATCACCATCGCATACTGTAAGAATACCACTCACGCTGCAAGTCACAACAGGAGCGTCGGTATCCACTTTCCAGCTAACGGTACGGCTGACAGCTGTTGCGTTGTTGCCGCATGCATCGGCTACAGTCCAGGTACGGGTTTGTTCGCGCATGCATCCGTTGATGGATACAGGGCTGTCACTGAAGGATGCAGTCAGCAGGTTGTCGCAATCATCAGAAACTGTTGCAGAACCCAATGCAAGTGCAATTTGAATCGTTGAGGGGTTGCATCCGGCATCGTTGTTAGTTCCGCTGGCTTGGATGACCGGCGCAGAGGTGTCAACTTTCCAGGTGACAGTGCGAACAGCAGAAACAGAGTTGTTACCGCATCCGTCAACCGCGGTCCAGGAACGGGTTTGTGAATATTGACAACCGTTTGCCGTTACCGTAGACGTTTGTACCGTTGGGGTGATGTTGCCGCAGGCATCGCTGGCGGTTGCGGATCCCAATGCATCTTCGATGGCCTGAGTAGAAGGATTGCAACCCAGGGCAAGGGTAGTGCCGGTGGCATTGATTACTGGAGCAACGGTATCCGTTGACCAGGTAACAATGAAGCTGACAGCCTGAGCGGGATTGCCACAAGCATCGCTTACATTCCAGGTGCGGGTGCGCGACATGGAGCAGCCGTTGGGCATATTGGGTGAATCCGTGAAGGTTGCGGTCAGCGGTCCACAGGCATCCGTTACAGATGCGCCGGGGAAAGAAGCCAGGATGCTTGCCTCGCTGGGGTTACAACCGGCATTGGCAGTACCTCCGATGAGGTTGATGATCGGCGCAGTTGTGTCTTCGGTCCAGGATACGGTGCGCACAACCGGAGTGGCTACGTTACCGCACAAATCGGTAACGGTAAACGTGCGTGTTTTGGAACGGCTGCAGGCGTTACTCTGCACTGGGCTATCGGTAGCTGTAGCAGTAAGGGTGTTGTCGCAGGCATCACTCACACTGGCTGAACCGAGTGCTGCCTCAATTGCCTGTGCCGAAGGATTACATCCGATGCTTGGATTGGCACCCTGGGAACCATCCAGTGTGATGATTGGGCTTGAGGTATCCACTTTCCAGGTAACAGTATGACTGAAGGTGCTTGCGTTGTTGGCGCAGATATCGCTTGCAGTCCAGGTGCGTGTCTTGGAGCGGAGGCATCCGTTTGAAATCACACTGCCATCAACGGCAGTAGCTGTTACGCTTCCGTCGCAGGCGTCGGAGGCGGTAGCGGATCCAAGCGCGTCTTCAATATCTTGTGCACTTGGATTGCAATTCAGGTTTTGGGTTCCGCCATTGGAGACGGCTGCATTGCTGTGGGTGATTACGGGACCATCCGTATCAACACGGTAGGTGAAGGTCTGGATGTGATCGGCCACGTTTCCGCAGGCATCGGTAGCCAGGTAACGGCGGGTAAGTGTTTTATCGCAACCGCCTGTGATTACGTCTGCTAATGCCGTTATTGTAGCGTTGGTGCAGTTATCAGTAGCCGTAACGGAAGTAATATCAGCAGCTGAGATGATTGGGTTGCATCCCAGTGCTAAATCAGCAGGTCCCCCGGTAATCAGTGGGGGGATATTGTCGTCGATGGTAATTACCTGAGTGAAGTTAGATGAATTGCCGCAGTTGTCTGTTAAAGTGAATACCCTTTCGATTTGTGAATTGCAGGAACCAGTACCGGTTAGATTGTCAACTGAGGAAATAAGGATTGGTCCGCTAATGTCAGTTGCACTACCGCCTTGATCCACAAATTCTTGATAGGTGGTAGGTGCGGAGGGAACCTGGTCAATGCAGTTCCTTGTGATGTCAGCAAGTGGAATATCTACAAATGGAGCATCAAAGTCCGGGCTTCCTGATACAATTACCGTGTCGGTAGCGACACAAGTAGCTAAATTAGGATTGGACACTTCGAGAACATATGTCCCCGCGCAGGTGACTGTTGCAGTCAACCCGGATTGAGAAAGAATGCAACCATTTGTTGTTGTCCAAGTACCGGTTGCACCCGGAGTGGTTGTCATACCAACGAG
>JBJTJB010000386.1:0-25491 GCA_046095245.1 Bacteroidota bacterium
GCATTGCTGCGTACACAGAGGCCAGCAGAACGAAGCACTTGTCCTCGACAGATAAGCGTTTCATTGCGGTTTGCATCATAAAGACTTTCGCTGACACATCACTTCATACAGGATCATACCGGTGGCAACCGATACATTGTAGGAGGATACATTTCCGGCCATTGGCAATTTCACTGCTTCATCACAGCGTTTCATGTATTCTGGGGAAACGCCATTTTCTTCACTTCCCATGATAATCGCAAGGGGCATTGAGAAATCGACCGCGCGACTTACAGACCGACCCTTTTCGCTACACGCCACAACACGTATACCTGATTCCTTCAGGAAGTCGATCGTATCTTTCAGGTTGTCTTCCCGGCAAACAGGGAGATGATTCAAGGCACCCGCACTCGTTTTAATCGCATCGCCATTGATAAGGGCAGACCCTCTGGAGGGAAGGATCAACGCATCCACTCCGGCACACTCGGCTGTACGCGCAATAGCACCCAGATTCCGGGTATCAGTAATCCGATCCAGGATCAGAAACAGGGGCACCTTACCCGATTGAAATGCATTGGACACACATTCGGACACGCTGGCGTATTCGAGCGGAGACTGATAGGCTACGACTCCCTGGTGATTGCCCCTGATCATCCGGTTCAACTTTTCCTGCGGAACCATTTGATAGTGGATGTTGGCGCTGTGGAGTTCCTGCCTAAGCTCACGCATAAGAGGATTCACCAAACCCTGTTGCAGGTATACACGTTCGAAGGCGCTGCCGGAGCGAATGGCTTCGATTACCGCACGGGTTCCATAAATGAGTACCAACTCTTCCTGATCAGGCATAGGGGCGAATGTAGTAAAAGCCCGGTTTTATTTCCAGCGATGGCATCCCTGTGAAAATAGGTTACGCTTCAGTGGCCGGCTCTTCGATGTCCAGTCCCTCGGTACGTTCAATCAATTTAGGATTGATCTGCTTATGGGTCTTGGCACCGAGTTTTTTAAGACGTTCGGTGCGGGCAATCAGGTTTCCGTTACCGGTATGCAGACGCTTCATGGTCTCCTCGTAAGCAGTTTGTGCATCCTGCAGCTTCTTTCCGACGATAATCATTTCATCAATCAGCATACAGAACTTATCGTACAGATCACCGGATTGACGTGCGATTTCGATGGCGTTCTTGTTTTGGTGTTCGATGCGCCAGATGCTAGCAATGGTACGCAGTGTTGCGAGCAGCGTGCTTGTTGTAACAATGACGATGTTATGCTTGAAGGCCTCGTTGAACAACTCCGCATCGTGTTCGACCGCCAGCGAAAATGCAGGCTCAATGGGAACGAAGAGCAAAACGAAATCCAAGGTATTCAAGGCATACATACCCTGGTAGTTCTTACCACTGAGGTCTTTGATGTGTTTGCGAAGGGAATTCATGTGCTCGCGCAGTAACACAATCCGCTCGGCCTCGTCGGATGAATTGCAATACCGTTCGTAGGCGATGAGCGAAACCTTGGAGTCGATGACTATGCTTCGGTTTTCGGGGAGATTCAGGACAACATCGGGTTGAAGTCGCTTGCCATCTTCAGTAAGGAAGGATGCCTGAACCTGATACTCCCTCCCTTTGACCAGACCTGAACTTTCAAGAATGCGTTCAAGAATCATCTCCCCCCAATTCCCTTGGATTTTGGTTTGACCCTTCAAGGCAGAAACCAGGTTTCTGGCTTCATCGCCGATGGTCCGGTTGAGGGTTTGCAGCTGATTTAATTCAGCACGCAGATCCACATGCTCCTTCATGCGGTCTTCGTTGGTTTTGGTAACCTGCTGCTCGAACCGTTCAATGCGCTCACGCAGTGGATTCAACACATCTTCCAGACGGGACTTGTGTTCGTCCTGAATCCGGTTGGCGTTGCGCATGACCACATCGGAAGCGATGGCTGCGAACTGCTCCTTCATTTGCGCCCTGACTTGCTCCAGCTCGCTGCGGTGCTCCTCCAACCTAAGCGCAACATCCTCAGCTCCCTTTTCTGCACGTACCCTGGCCTGATGCGCCTGATTCAATTCCTCACGCAGCGAATTGAGTGCCGACTGCTCCTTTTCAAGCCGGGATTGCAAATCCTCCGCCCGATGGGTTAGGACAGCAAACCGTTTTTCATCCTCCAGATTCAATTGAATCGTTGGATTGCCCGACATCCGTCGCAGCACAAGAAAAGTCAGCCCGGAACCAATCACGAGACCAACGAGCAAATACACCAATTCTGACATGGTAACGAAGATAAGGATTGACCGGTTGAGATGGAGGGTTCACAGGGCAGGTAATGCATCCATATACTCCACGCCATCCGTGTCAAGGCGCATACACACATGCTCCAGTCCGTTGGTCAGGACAACAAACGGAACCCGGAGTGTCATGTTATAGCGGGCTGCCTGCAGAAACACATCCTCATCGAGTGCAACGGAAGTTGATTTACATTCTGCAATCAACCAAGGTTTTCCTTCTGCATCGTAGACCACCACATCCGCACGCTGCGACAACCCATTCACTTTCACCTGCTTCTCCACAGCCATACGCGATACGGGATAGTGGTAAGCCTCCTGCATGAAACGGATCAGGTTCTGCCTGACCCATTCCTCGGGTGTTAAAGGAACAAACTTACGTCTCACGACGTCGAAAATTTCCCTAATTTGGCCTTTTACACGGACGCGGAATCCGAAATCCGGAAAATTCAACGGTTCAAGGCCATCCATCTCCAACATGGGTCAAAGGTAATTCCCTTGAGGGGCCTGTACAACCCGCAACCGGACAAACAGCTTGTATGAAGACAAAACAGGAAATCGTAGAAAACTGGCTACCCAGGTACACCGGAGAGCAGACGGAGAAATTCGGGAAATATATTTTGCTGACCAATTTCCAGCACTACGTAGAATTGTTTGCTTCCTGGCACGAAGTTGAGGTAATCGGTCTGGGAAAACCCATGACCTGTGCGACTGCCAACAACATCACCATCATCAATTTCGGTATTGGCAGTGCCAACGCCGCAACCATCATGGATCTGCTCAGCGCCATCATGCCCAAGGCAGTCCTGTTTTTAGGGAAATGTGGTGGATTGAAGAAAAAAAACAACGTTGGGGACCTGATCCTTCCTATCGCTGCCATACGGGGAGAAGGAACTTCCAATGACTACCTGCCGCCCATCGTTCCGGCTCTTCCTGCGTTCAGCCTGCAAAAAGCGGTTTCAACAACCATCAGGAATTTCGACAAAGACTACTGGACCGGTACGGTATACACCACCAACAGGCGCGTTTGGGAGCACGATACGGAGTTCAAAAAATACCTCGAGACGCTCAGGTGCATGGCCATTGATATGGAGACCGCCACCATTTTCATCACCGGTTTCGCAAACCAGATTCCGACAGGTGCGTTGTTGCTGGTATCCGACCAACCCATGACTCCCGAGGGTGTAAAAACTGCTCAAAGCGATACGCAGGTAACACAACAATTTGTGGAAGATCACATCCGCATCGGAATTGCTGCCTTGAACGAACTGATCAACAACGGTCATACGGTGAAGCATCTCCGCTTTTGATAATCATCTCGAGGTGATATGCCCTTAAAAACATTTGAAGAGATCAGTCGCGATGTCCGAAATCGGATCTACTCGCCCGTGTACATTTTTCAGGGTGAAGAGCCTTATTACATTGACCGGCTCGCTGACCTGATGGAGGATAGCATCATTGATGACTCACTCCGGGAATTCAACCAGACAGTAGCGTATGGTAAAGACTGCGATGTAGTACAACTTGTCAGTATGGCCAAGCGGTATCCGATGATGTCGGATTATCAGCTGGTGTTGGTCAGGGAAGCCCAGGAAATCCGCAACCTGCTTCCCAGGGGAAAGGGCGCTACGAGCGAGGAAACACCCATCAAGGGCGATGAGGAAAAAGATAAGACGGATCACTTTCTGGCCTATGTTCAGAACCCGCAGCCATCAACAGTGCTTGTCCTGTGCCTCAAGTACAAGTCGATTGACAAGCGCAGCAAGCTCTACAAGGCCCTTGAAAAAAAGGGCGTCGTGCTGGAGACCAAGAAACTGTATGACGACAAGCTCCCAAAGTGGATTGAAACTTACCTTGCCGACAAGAAGGCATTGATCCGTCCGAATGCGGCTTTGCTGATGGCCGAGCACCTGGGCAATGACCTTTCTCGCATTGCCAATGAATGCGATAAACTCCTTATCAACCTAAAACCCGGAGAAACCATCGATGTGAAACACATCGAACAAAACATCGGTATCAGTAAAGAATTCAACGGACTCGAGTTACTGAAGGCAATCGGCAAAAAAGACATTTTTCAGGCGACACGGATTGTCAATTATTTCCGTGAAAACCCCAAGAGCAATCCGATCCAGATGACTCTTGGCATGCTTTACAACTACTTTTCAAAATTGCTTTTATTCCACTCCCTGACTGATAAATCCAAACAGGCCGTAGCGACAGCATTGAAAGTACACCCCTTTTTCGTGGATGAATACTTCGTGGCTGCCAAAAATTATCCTCCGACGAAACTTGTCGAGATTGCAGGTTTACTACGCCAGTTCGATATGCGATCGAAGGGTGTTGGAAGTACCGAAAGTGATAGTGGTGAATTGACGCGCGAACTTGTGTACAGAATCATGCATTGAGGCAGATGAGCAAATTGTTCCGGATTTCTGTCGTCTCCTACCTGAATTCAAAACCGTATCTGACGGCATTGAACAGCCTATCTACCGAGCATTTCCGGATAGAACAGGACATCCCGGCCATCTGCGCCCAAAAACTATTAGCCGGAGTTGTCGACCTCGGTTTGATTCCTGCTGCGGTCATTCCGAAAATCGTACAACCTCATTTCGTTCCGGGTTTCGGTATTGCAGCAAACGGAAAGGTTGACAGCGTTCTGTTGCTGAGCCAGGTTCCCATCAGCGATGTGCGTAATGTGGTTCTCGACATGGAATCGCGCACATCTGTTCAGCTGGCACGAATTCTCGCCAAGGAATACTGGAACATTCAACCCACCTGGCTGAATGAATCGGAAACCGGGAAACCAATTGAGTCTGGAGAACATACCAGCGTTGTGGTGATTGGCGACAGGGCTATGGAATTGGCACCGAAGTATGAATTCGGTTATGATTTGGCTGAGGCCTGGAAGAACCATACGGGTTTGCCGTTTGTTTTTGCAGCCTGGGTAAGCTCAGGGTCTATACCGGAAGAAATCCTGAAAGCGCTGACTGCTGCTTTTGAAATTGCGGCTAATCCCTCAGAGTCCTTATTGGATGCAATCCAATTGGATCATCCCCATCTAAATGTGCGTGAATATCTGACCCGGCGGATTGTATACCGTCTTGGGGAAGCGGAGTACCAGGGTCTCCATTGCTTCCTGCAAAAACTCGCTGAGTCGGATTCAATACCGGCTTCCGGTTCCACCCAAGCCCGATAAACGGTCGGTTGCATCCGAAAGTCGTCTGACCAATTCGTACTCCTCGTCCGTGAGACCGGGAGCAGGATTTAAAGGGGTGATTCCCGCCTTGCGGACAGGATTGGCTGAACGCCCCATGACAAGTGCTGCCAAATCGCGGATGAACGCCGATCGCTCATGGTCCTCCATGGCTTCACTCAGTGTGACAACGAGACGAAGGGCTTTGAGGCGGAGATCCGAAAATTCATTTTCCATGACCCTTCTACGCCAATCAGGCACGATTGGTTCCGGAACTCTGATGGACATTTGAGGAATTTGACACCGGTACGGTTTCATCCCTTGATTCAGGCCAGAAAACGACGAATGAAGCTCCCATTCCCAATTCGGATTCAACACGTATGGATCCGCCCTCTTCCTCCACTAATTTTTTGACGATGGCAAGACCCACCCCTCTTGATTCCACCTCATCCCTCGCATTGAGCGTTTGAAAAATCTCAAAAATTTTCTGGTGGTACCTGGGCTCAATGCCTGGACCATTATCCTGCACATAAAATTCCCATCCACCGGTGGTCAAACGACATCCGATAGCGATTTCAGGCGCAGACTTGTTGTTGTATTTTAGCGCATTCTGTATGAGGTTGATAAAGACCTGCTGCATCTTTACCTTACGCGCAAAGATCCGAGACCAATCACCGGTGATAGTTATCCGGACACCTTGTGGCGGCCCGAGAAGATCAACGGTTTCCTGCACCATTTCGGCCACATCGAATATTACACGATCCTCCTCCTTTTTAGCGGCTTTCGTATAGTCGAGAATACCATTGATAAGACCTTCCATACGAACCACCCGACCCTGTATAGTCGTCAAGTGCTTCCGCATATCTTCAGGCAGGTGCTGTCCCATATCTTCCTCAATCCAACCGGTAAGGCTTCCGATGGCACGAAGTGGTGCTTTTAAATCGTGAGAAACCACGTAAGCGAACTTGTCGAGTTCGGCATTGGTCTTTTCGAGGTTTCGCATGTAAAGCAGGGTCTGCTCTTCGGCCATTTTACGCTCAGTGATATCGGTACCGATGAGAATGAACTGCGAACTTCCGTCCTCATCCGATTGAATGGGAGTCGCATTGAGCTGGATCCAATACCTGGTTCCATCTTTCCGAGCAATTTGAAGTTCGCCGGTGAAAGATGCATGCCGACCAAGTGCACCAGACAATTCCTTCAGTGCATTATCTGACAAACCAGGAACAGGTGTATAGACCGTCAATATGTCCAACCCAAGGATGTGAGAAGAGCGAAGATGGGTCAGCCGCATGAACCCATCATTGACCCATTCAATCCGCCCATTTGCGTCGGTAATCACAATCGCATTTTCGGCTTTTGATGCTACCGTTGACAACTTATTCAACTCACGGTTTTTCAGCGTAAGCTCGTTTCGTTGTTCCGTAATCCGTGAAATGACTTCGTTTTTACCGCTTTCCAGAAAATTCATCTGAGCGGATAGAATCAACATGGCAAAAAGCCAGGTCGACATGTAATCGAGGTTGATACTCCACTCATCTTTCCCGATGAGATCATACTGCACCCAATCCGTATGCCCTGTGATATACCAGAAATAGACAATGTGGATGGCAGAGAGGGCGAATACGATGCGACCGGCCTTATTCCCCAACAACATGTAAGCCAGCAGCATATTCCCCGCGAGATACATGATTGCAGAGGCCCTGATTCCGCCCGAGCTATAGCTAATAAGATGCAAGGTGATAAAAGCCGCAAGTACGATTGTGTAATAGGAAAACCTATGGTTACGGTGAAACGGCAGCGAAACGTAATTGACCACTAATCCGATCGCCAAAAGTCCGATCAACAACGAAGTCAATTTAGCGGTGACACCAGACTCCATTACATAAACGGACTGAGCGAATGCGATACCAATGACGATTCCCGCTGTGAGTGTGGTTATCGTGAATAACCTGAACCGCTGGCGATCGATCAGTTCCTGAGCCGCAAGGCTATCCAAATATTCCCGATAGCGAAGACGCCACCCGCCGAAAAACCCGAGCCTTTTGGGTAACTCTACCGAAACCGAGCGAAATGGATACATTTGATGGAGTTTCTCAGGGAAGATTATTCCTGCATTGTACGGAAGTGCTCTCCCTCCGGTTGCATTAGACCCATGACAAATCAGCTCCCCCGTATCCTTCATGTGGAGGATGACCAGATCGACCGAATGGTTGTTCAGCGGCTACTGGGCAGATTCGGGTTGGCAGAGGGTTTACTCCAGGCCGGGAATGGCCTTGAAGCACTTGAACTTTTAAGCACAGCTCCCAAACCTTTCCCGAGGGCCATCCTGCTTGACATCAATATGCCCAAAATGAACGGAATTGAATTCCTTCAACAGATCAGACAGGATCCTCTTCCACTTGCTACGCGCATTTACATGCTTACCACCTCTACCGACGAAAGGGACCGAAAATCGACCTTCGAACTTGGTGTTGCAGGTTATTTTGTGAAACCCATCGATATGAGTGGCTACGAGATGCTTTTCGAAACGCTGAAGTCCTTTTGGTCATTGAATCAATGGCCCTAGGCAAGTTCCAGATGACAAGCTGAAATTTATAGCTCCCGTTCTCAACGGTCTTTTCTAAAAAACCGATTCACCTCCGCCATCGAACTACCCGCATCGGCAAGGGCCATGGGCAGTTGAAGTGCGACTTCTTTCAGGAGACCTTCAATGTCCTCCCTCGTCATGTGCAAGGTGATCGGTACACGTATGCCGGTATTGTTGTACGAAACACTCGGAAAAACAGATAGGTTCACGTAATAACCGGCATTCATGAGTCGGCGAACCAGATTGTATCCCACCACTGGCTTTCCCAGACAAATGAACTTGACCGGAGAGATATCATCCGACATCATTGGCAGATCGAGTAAGCGGGACGTCTGATTGAAAAACTTAATCCGATCCTGTAGTTGCTTCTGCATGAATCCGATTTCCTGGGTCAGGTGGATTCGCATGGACGCCACTGCGGCTCCCAGTACAGGAGGAGGCATCTGGATGCTGAAAATAGAAGTCTTGCCATAATCGTGTACCCGCCTGGCTTCATCCGGATCTGGAAACACCATTACACCACCTGCTGCACCAAAAGCCTTTCCGAGTGATGTACTTAAGTACATACGCGGATGTGATTTTGTCTTACTCATTACAAAACCCGACCCATTGGGTCCGGCCCAACTCATGCCGTGGGCATCGTCGATGTATAAATTCAACTGCTCATACCGATCGAGCAATTCCGTGATTTCCGATACAGGTGCCAAATCGCCGAACATTGAATACACCCCATCGGCCATGTACCAGATTTTCCTGCAAGATGTAGAAAGGACCTTGACGCGATCTTCCAGCAAATCAAGTCGGTTGTGCCTAATCACCTCAACAGGAACTCCGCGTTCCTTTAACAAGGTGACCGCCATTTGCACGCTGGCGTGCACACTCACGTCCATTATGACGGCATCCTCCTCCCCGACAATAATCGGCAAACTGCTCAGATGTCCAAGCGTAGTTGTATTAAAAACAGCTACTGGCGTTCCGAACACTTCTTCGAGGCCATGTTCCAGTTCACCATAAAGCGGTGATGACAGGTATGAACGCGACGAGGAAAACTGAACACCAAACCGGGAAATCGCATCAACAGCGCCCCCCATCAGACGCTGATCGAGGTCAAGGCCTAAATAAGAGCAGGATCCGAAATTCTTCAGCTTGCGGCTGTTCAGGGTGACATGCCGGCCGTCGAGCTGCGCATCCTCTACCGTTTGAAGAATGATTCCGAGATTTTTCCCGGATACAGAAACTTCATCCAGCAGGGATAAAATCTGTTCATGCTTGGTTTTGAGTCTGTTTTCGGGATTCATCAGGTATATCAGGCCAAATGCTGATCTGCACCTAAAGTACCGTGGACCCGCAGCACATTCCAGACCGAATCCATTCAATTATCAACCCGGGGGTGTTGATGGAATAGCGTGGTGAATCAAGTGAAAAAGCCGAGTTCAATCCTGTAGCAATGCAAAACCATTGGGCCTCACATCACCCATCGTGACCCGGCAAGGCTCGGCAAGTCGGATATCCTGCGACAGCAATAGCGCTTGGGAGGGATAGGCCTTTTTGACGACCATACGACGGATAGCCTGATTTGCTGGCCATGTATCGAACTTGCCTGTGACCTGGGGATCACTTTCCGTATAAAAGAGATAAGTGGCTCCCGCATGGTACATCCGACCCGCAGTGCGTACATTCCCCGCATCCGATTTCGAATGTAACCCCTCCTGATGTCCGATACCGATGGTAGCGCCATCGTTCAGACTAAAGGTACCATCGCCGCTCACGACAGCCTGTTCACAAAGCAACTCTGCACCTGTTTGCACTTCGAACATTCTGTTACGCGAAATTGGACCCAGAACGGCACCCTTGATTGACAAAGAACGATCCGTGGGGATTCGCATGTTTCCAAGTTGTACCGAGCAATCTTCACGTTGTATCCATCGGGCGGATGTTGAGCCATCAGCTCCAACCTTGAGTAAACTGTTAGCAGATTGCCTGCAATCGAAGCGGCCACCGAGCAAAATCACGTCCCCTTTCACCGATAGTGTTGTTGCGGCCGTTGTGTTCCGGGAATCACTAAAAGCCCCCTTGCGCATGACGAAGCGGCCATCTACATTCAAACGAAGGACACCATGTTGTGGACCGGCAAACTCGCCGCCATCAAGAACCAGATCGCCACCTACATTTAACGCTGCATCAGACGATGGAATGAAACCGCCCTTTCCAGTACCTGACAGAACCAGATCACCCTTGATTTCGGGAAGCGATAATCCAACGGGTAGACAGACATCGGGATCGACCTCAAACCGAAAAGAACCCATGGTGGGCACGTGACCGAAGGATGCATTACCCATGCGCAAAATCACTTGTACTGAACCCCTGGCGATTTCGGTTGTGAAGGCCGGAAGCGGACCTGTTGAATTGTGGTAATACAATGAGCCGCTTTCAAGACGCAAATCCGAGATAAACCAATCGCCGGCTACTGCCGTATCGACCTTGAGAACTCCACCACAGGCTACCTGAACGGCACCAAGGCGAAGAGGTGCAGTGATTTTCAACTCACCGCCTTTTTCAACAACGAGCGTTTGCAGGTTACCGCCCGTACTGGAGATCATCCGATGACCGGACTGGATGAAAAAACTATTCCGAGTTTCATTCATTTGCCTTGGGGGCAAACCGGATCCATCGCGTCGGGAATTCCAGGATGCGGCTTTATTGAGCGACAGACTGCCCATTGAATAAAAAGGGATGTTGGGCAAAATGAAACGCTTCCCCGCCGGATTTCCGTGTTCAGGCCTTACAATACGAGAACCGATTCGGACCTCGCGGCATGCGGCATCTACGGCAGCGCCGGGTGCACTTGCATCAGCAGGTATATCGTACGTAAGCCAAAAATGATTTTTTCCGCGCATCAATTCTTTTGTGCCCGTAAAGACGAGCTCCTCCCCGCTGATTCGAACGAGTGTTGACCCGACCGTTTCCTGCAATGAAAACTCCGGGTCATTCCCGGTAAACCAAAGCCTGGCATTCATGAAATGACGCTCATACGGTAATGTTGTGCCCCGCGAAACGAAGGTGACGCTGTTGAGTGCAATAGGAACACCTTTTCCGTTGGTTTCAACGACCAGTCCGATTACACATTGGTTGATACTGCCACGCAATACAGGCAGCGTATCCTGATTAACCGATACGCCAACCAAGGTCATTCCCGAGGCAGCTTTCCCCTCTTCTTCGACAGCGAGATTGAAAAAGACCAATAAGCCCAAACCAAGGGCCAGGGTAATTCCTGCGAAAACAAGCGTTACCTGACGTAAACGTGTAGATGGACTTTGCCTGAATCTGATTCGTTTTCCTGACATACGATTTACCGAATGCCATTTGTACGGAACACAGCGCTAAACGGTTGCAATCAAAAAAAACAGGCCCGAATCCGGGCCTGTCTGTTAATCAAGTGGTGCTTCCGTTACAGATTGCCTCTTAAAGCCTGCTCACGTTCGATGGCCTCAAACAGCGCCTTGAAGTTGCCTTTACCGAAGGAACGGGCGCCCTTTCGCTGAATGATTTCAAAAAAGACCGTGGGGCGATCCTCCACCGGCTTGGTGAACAACTGGAGCAGGTAGCCTTCCTCATCACGATCGACCAGGATACCCAAGCGGGCGAGATCATCCATGTCCTCGTCGATCTTTCCTACCCGAGCCGTAAGGTCATCGTAATAGGTTTTCGGAACCGCCAGAAAATCGATGCCGCGCTCCTTTAACTTCGATACGGTTTCGATGATGTTATTTGTAATGATGGCGATGTGCTGTACACCAGCGCCATGGTAAAACTCCAGGTATTCGTCGATCTGGGATTTCTTTTTCCCTTCGGCAGGTTCATTGATGGGAAATTTCACATATCCGTTACCGTTTGATACCACCTTTGACATCAGCGCGCTGTATTCGGTGCTTATGTCCTTGTCGTCGAAGGTGATGATCATCTTGAAGCCCATCACATCCTCGTAAAATTTGACCCATTCGTTCATCCGGCCAAGCTCCACATTCCCCACACAATGATCCACGTGTTCCAGACCGACCGGTTCGACTTGAATCGATGAAGACGCAGCACGGTAGCCGGGCATGAATGGACCGCTATAGTTCTTACGCTCTATGAACTTATGGATCGTATCACCGTACGTGTGAATGGCAGCTATACGCACCTCACCGAAGTCATCACTGAGTGTAGTGGGCTGGGTATGCGCTTTAGCCCCTCGGGACATGGTTTCATAAAACGCCTTCTCTGCGTCATCGACCCAAAGTGCCAGAACCTTGACTCCATCACCATGCTGTGCCACATGCTTTGTGATTTCGTGATCGGGATGCAAAGCCGTTGTGAGTACAAAACGCACCTTGCCTTGTTGCAGTACATACGATGCGCGATCGCGGATTCCTGTTTCGGGGCCGGCGTAGGCTACTAGCTTGAATCCGAAGGCATGTTGGTAGTAATAAGCGGATTGCTTGGCGTTTCCGACATAGAATTCAATGTGGTCGGTGCCGTTCAAGGGGAGGAAATCGGTGCTCATGCGAAATTATTGTTGGTCAAAATTACGCCTAAAACTGCAATCTGTCCAGCACTTGAACAGAGCCCGTAAAATCAATCAAGGGGTTTGGATTCGGCATCGACCCTCATCCACGAAAGGCTTTCCAGCAGGCTGTCAACGGAATGCGCAAACCCGGAGACCCGAGCGGGAGGATTCACCTCCATTACCCTGATTTTTCTCAGGGTATGCGATGAATACACCTGAAGGTTGAGACCGGGATAATCCGCCAGCAGTGGGTTTATGTACACCGAATCCATGCGTGTGATTCCGGACGAACGAATCAACTGTTTGAGTGAACGGAGTTGGTTTTTGTCCAAATGAGCCTGCCATTGACCCTTTCGGTCCACACTCTTTTTACCCGTATAGGTTGCCAACCCGTTTCTGTAAATGGAGGCCAGATAGACGGGACAAGTTCCCATGCAGGGAGTCCGCTCGATGGACACCCATACCACATCCACATGGGCCGATCGCATGCCAAGGCCGGAGTCGACCGGGCCCCTGCAAGCAAGAAAAGACATCAGGATACAACCGAGCAGACCACCAAGTCGCGGGGATGCCATCCCTTGTTTCACTTGGGCATATTGTAACCACGATCCTTGGCCATCTTCTCAAGCCGTTGCTGAAACTTGGACTTGGTTTGAGCGGCGGGGCGCTTTTTGTTTTCCTGGATCTTCCGGTGGATTTCGTCTTCGTCAACGAAGGATCGGAAAAGATACTGCTGACCGATACTGATCGTGTTGGCCAGAAAGTAATAGTAACTCAACCCTGCCGAGTAGTTGTTAAATACGCCCAGGAAAATGATCGGCATCAAGTACATCATCCACTTCATCTGCGGGTTGGTCATGGTGGTTTGACTATTCACCATCGTGATGAGCAGCGTTGAAACCGTCATCAGCAAGGTGAATAAACTCACGTGGTCACCATAACCCCAAATATGAAAGGGCAAATCGAGAATGGAATCGTACGTACTCAAATCCTTGGCCCAGAGGAAACTCTCCTGTCGCAACTCGATGGACTGCGGGAAAAAGCGGAACATGGCGATGAGGATGGGGAGTTGCAAGAGCATGGGCAGACAACCGCCAAGAGGGCTAACACCTGCTTTGCGGTATAGCCCCATCATTTCCTGCTGCATCTTCATTGGATCCTCTTTGTGTTTACCCTGGATCTCCTCCACTTCCGGACGCAATACCTTCATTTTTGCCTGGGATAGATAGGCTTTGAACGTGAAGGGAGAAAGCATCAGCTTGATCACCAGGGTCAGCACGAGGATGATGAGACCATAGTTCCAATCGAAACTGTTCAGGAAATTGAAAATCGGAATGACGATGAACCTGTTCACCCAACCGAAAATGCCCCAACCGAGTGGAATCTGTTTTTCGAGATGATCGCCTGCAGCGCTTAGATACTGGTAGTGGTTCGGGCCCAGATAGAAGTGCATTGCCACTTCCTCGCTTGCCGCATGACGGTAGGGCAAGGTGAAAGATGCCTTCATGGCCTTCACAAACGAATCGGTTTCAAGACCGGACACCGTACTGATTCGGGTAGGCTTATCGAATGCATCTTCGGCAACCAGAACCTGGGTAAAGAACTGCTGCTTCATGGAAACCCACTTCAGTCTGGTTTTGATCTCATCCTGATCATCGCTTGTTTCACTCAGGGATTCCACTTCGGCATCATCATCCGCAAAAATGTAGTACACAGTCGAATTGGTTCGCTCAGTTACAATATCGCCCTCCTGAGGTTGCAAATGCTGTGACCATCCTAGCTCCACATATTGGGTGTTGGAGGCAATGATATCCTGTACGCCGACGAAGCGGATATCGAAACCCAACTTATAGCCTTGGCCGGAAATCGAGTATACGTACTCAATGTATTTCGTGGTATCACCGGCAAACAGGCGCATGGAAAGTGTGGCTGAATCGCCGGCAGCGACTTTGGTGCCCTGGCCGGTTGCCGCATAATACAATTCACCGGTATTTATAATTCGATTTCGCGCAAAGAAGTTCAATTCGAAACGCGTCGAATCTCCGCTGAACAACTTGACTGGCTTACCACCGGAAGTCTTGTATTTCTTCAACTCCACCTCACGGATCTGGCCGCCCAGGGATGAAACCGAGACCTTCATGTCTTCGTTCTCCAACACGAAAACCTTGTCTTCACCTTTGCTTGCCGGCGCGAATGGGCCAAGCAAGTCATTCATCCGGGCAGAACGGGTGGAGTCGTCCACTATGCCGGTATCAGCAGCTGCCTGAATCGGAGCGCGAGAGGCCAACTCCTGCTGTTTTGCTTTCAGCGCGGAAGCTTCGACTTGCTCTACGCTGTCGCGCCGATGCTGGATGGCATCGAGCTCCTCCTGAGAGGGTGCTGTAAAAATGCTATAACCGATGAGAACCAGGCCGATAAGAAACAGCCCGATCATTGACTGACGATCCATGAAGGGAAATTAGGTCGACAAAAATAGTCAACCAAGTGGTAGGCACAGGCCTCAATGGGCTCAGACCATGCTGCTCGTCGCAGATTCGCCGCTTCGGATTTCGGAGGTGTGGCCGCTGGCCCTGTCCAAAGCGGCTTTTACAAAGCGAACGAACAGGGGATGCGGGTTCAAAACCGTGCTTTTGTACTCCGGATGGAACTGAACACCAACGAACCAGGGGTGGTTTTTCAGCTCTACAATTTCGACCAGGCTACTATCGGGGTTATGACCGGATGCGAGCATTCCAGCCTGCTCGAATGCATCCTGATATTTACCATTGAACTCGAAGCGGTGCCGGTGGCGCTCGCTGATCTTCGTTTTTCCGTAAGCCTGAAAAGCCCGTGTACCCTTGTGTACCGTGCAGGAATATTCGCCAAGGCGCATGGTACCACCTTTGTGGGTGATCTCTTTTTGTTCAGCCATCATATCGATGACCGGGTGCTCCGATCCCGGATTCATTTCCGACGAATGCGCATCGGCCAAGCCCAGCACGTGACGGGCGAATTCGACCACTGCGCACTGCATACCGAGGCAAATGCCGAAAAATGGCAATTTGTTTTCGCGCGCAAAACGAATGGCCGTGATCTTACCCTCAATACCACGCTCGCCAAAACCGGGAGCCACCAAAACCCCATGCAGTTCGGCAAGTTGGGCGCGCACGTGCTCGGAATCAATTTTTTCCGAATGAATCCATTCCAATTTCACCCTGCACTCATTGGCTACACCGGCATGAATAAACGCCTCGGCAATCGATTTGTAGGCATCTTTCAACTCGATGTATTTCCCTACCAGGCCGATTCGCACCTCATGCACGGGATTCTTGAGCTTACCCAAAAAGTCCTTCCAGGCCTGCATGTCCGGCTCCTGTTTCAGGGCAAGTTTCAGCTTGTTAAGTACCACCTTGTCGAGCTGTTCCTTTAACATCAACAGAGGCACTTCGTAAATGGTGGATGCGTCAATCGATTCGATAACGGCATTGATATTGACGTTACAAAACAGGGCGATTTTCCGACGTAAGTCGTTGGTCATCGGTTTCTCCGTGCGGCATACAAGCACATCGGGCTGGATACCATACTCGAGCAGCATTTTTACCGAATGTTGGGTAGGCTTGGTTTTCAACTCACCCGTAGTACTCAAGTAAGGCAATAAGGTGAGGTGGATGACCGCGGTATTGGACGAGCCCATTTCCCAGATCAGCTGACGCACCGACTCGATATAGGGTAGTGATTCGATATCGCCGACAGTACCGCCGATTTCCGTGATGACAATGTCGTATTCACCGGTCTCGCCCAACAACTTGATCCTTCGCTTGATTTCGTCGGTGATGTGCGGAATGACCTGTACGGTTTTTCCAAGATAAGCCCCCTCCCGCTCGCGGTTGATGACCGTTTGGTAAATACGGCCTGTCGTAACGTTGTTGGCCTGAGAAGTCGGAACCCCCAGAAAACGCTCGTAGTGACCCAGATCCAGATCGGTCTCTGCTCCATCGTTCGTCACAAAACACTCTCCGTGCTCATACGGGTTGAGGGTTCCGGGATCCACGTTGATATACGGATCGAGTTTTTGGATCGTCACCCGATATCCCCTGGCCTGCAAGAGTTTGGCCAAGGAAGCCGAAATAATCCCTTTTCCCAGGGAAGAGGTAACACCTCCGGTAACGAAGACGTACCGCGTGGTGGTGGGGTTGAGTGGCGACATGATCTGTTGAGCGGAAGAGCAAATGTATGGAATAGAACTCCCGAATTCACGAAACTTTGAGGTCGGTCGAATTGGGGCCTGAACTTTTTATGTAAACATTTGTTAATGAGCTATGAACGGTGTAAAAAAGACTGATTTACCCTCAAAAATCTGCCCGATTTGCCAAAGGCCCTTCACCTGGAGGAAGCGCTGGGAGCGAAACTGGAATGAAATAAAGTACTGCAGTGAGCGCTGTCGCCGGAACAAATCCGGTGGTTAATCTGTTCTTGCTCTAATTCTGCAACCATACCTCTGAAATCATGCGCATTCTGGAAAGCAAGCAATTTTTACCGATTCCCATCGAACAAGCCTGGGATTTCTTCTCATCACCCGAAAACCTGAATGCCATTACCCCTCCTCACATGGGATTCAAAATACTATCAGGATTTGAATCCGGTCAAAAAATGCATGCCGGGATGGTGATACGCTACCATGTCAGTCCGGTAGCCGGTATCCGCATGAACTGGGTCACCGAAATAACCCATGTGGACCACCTGCATTTCTTTGTTGATGAGCAGCGCTTCGGCCCTTATGCATTTTGGCACCACCAGCATATTTTCCGCGCAGTTGCCGGCGGTACTGAAATGACCGACATCGTACACTACAAAGTCCCCATGGGTCCACTTGGACTACTGGCAGACTGGCTATTTGTGAAACGGCAGGTGCAATCGATTTTCGATTTCAGGACAAAGAAGCTTGAAACCCTGTTTCCGGCCGGCTGATCCGCGCGCACCGTTTGTAAACGGATACAAATCCGAATACACCTTGCATTCGCATTCCGGCCAGCTAGGTTTGCCGGGTGATCTCCGAAGAATTCCTGTATTTCCTGTGGTCGAACAGACTCTTCAACCCTTCCTCCCTAAGGCTTAGTAGCGGGGAGCCTATTGACATCCTGCATCCGGGTTTTCGAAACTCAGGGAGTGGACCGGATTTCATTCAATCGAAAATCCGAATTGACGGGCTCATCTGGGCCGGCAGCGTAGAAATCCATGTACTTGCAGGCGATTGGAAAAAACACGGTCATCATGCAGACCCGGCCTACAATCCGGTTATTCTCCATGCAGTTCATGAATTGGACACCGAAGTGAAAACCCAGCTGGGTTCTTCTTTGCCCACCTTGGTGCTTAAAGGAGCTTACGACCCCGCTCTTCTTGAACGATTTCAGCGATTAACGCAAAGGCTTGATCGTATTCCATGCGCCAGTCAACTGAAGACCGTTTCTTCTTTGGTGAAGGCCGATGTAATGGCCAAGATGCTGGTGGAAAGGCTCCAGGATAAAATCAGCCGAATGAAGCCCATGGCGGATCAGCATGAAGAAGAGTGGCCTGAGTTGTTATACCGCCTGCTTGGCCGTGCAATGGGATTTCGCACCAACGCCGAGGGATTCGATTGGCTCTGCAAGCAGCTGCCTTACTCCATCATTAAGCGTAACCTCGGTGACCCGGAAACAGTCGAAGCGCTTCTATTCGGAACCTCGGGATTATTGCAAATAGCACCTGCCGAGCCGTATGCAAACCGTTTGATGAAAGCTTGGCAACGGATGCAGCGTCACTACCGAATCGAACCCATTCCTGCACATGCCTGGACTTTTGGCAGTGCGAGGCCAGGTAATTTTCCAAGCCTGCGTATAGCACAATTCGCATCCCTGATGAGCTCGGGTTCCGACCTGTTCGACAGCGTAAGAGAACCAATCCAGCTGAGCGATATGATCAATCGCCTGAACACGAGTCCCTCGGACTATTGGCAAATCCACTTCCGGTTCGGACATCCATCGCATACACATTCGGGGAGAATGGGTAAAGATGGCTTGCATGCTTTGGTAATCAATGCCATCGCGCCATTCCTGTTCTATTATGGAAAGCGGAGGCATTCGCCGCTCTTGTGCGATAAAGCCCTGCATTGGCTTGATTCCATTCCGCCTGAATCGAATCGAATTACACGCATGTGGAGCGATTTGGGCTGGACAGCCACTTCCGCAGCTGAAAGCCAGGCCCAATTCAGACTGAAACAGAGTCAATGCGATTACCGCCTATGCGTCCGTTGCGGCATCGGTCAAGATCTGATCCGAGGCGACTTGCCCAAATCGTCATTCCGCCGCGAGATGATATCTTCGCAAGAAGCATGAACATTCTGATAACAGGTGCGAACGGACTACTGGGCCAAAAGCTTGTACATCGGCTTTGTAACGAAACGGATGTTGTTTTGTTTGCCACCGGAAGAGGTCCGTGCCGGATCAGGTCTGCCACAGGGTTTACGTATTACGATGCGGACTTGACCGACAAGTCAGCCCTGGAATTGCTGTTTGAAACATCCCAGCCCGACTGCGTTATTCACACAGCAGCCATGACGGATGTGGATGCCTGCGAACGCGACCCGAAGGCATGTCAATTGAACAATGTGGAGTGTGTGCGCCTGCTCACCGAATTGTGCCGCTCCAGGAAGGCGCATCTCATTCACCTCAGCACCGATTTTGTGTTTGACGGGCTTAGTGGACCCTATCGAGAAGAAGATCCCATAGGACCCTTGAGTGAATACGCTCGAAGCAAGGCCACGGCCGAAGAGATTGTGCGGGAAGCGGGCACCCCATGGACCATCATCCGCACCATGATCATTTATGGTGTAACCGACGACCAGCAACGGTCGAATGTAGTCCTCTGGACAAAGCGTTCACTGGAAGAAGGAAAAGACATCCGTGTGATCTCCGATCAATACAGGGGTCCCACACTTGCAGAAGACCTTGCAGATGCCTGCGCAATCGCCGCTTTGAACAAAGTGACCGGCTTGTTTCATGTTTCGGGGCGGGAGGTCGTATCGAGTGTGGAGATTGCACAACGAACAGCACGGTTTTTCAACCTTGACGAACGCCAAATTTCGCCGGTCACCACAGAAGAACTTGCCCAGGCTGCTCGCCGACCTTTGCGAACGGGATTCATTATCAGCAAAGCCGAGCGGGAACTCCAGTACCAGCCACACAGCCTGGATGAAGGTCTTAAGATTGTGAGCGAACAACTCAGCCATCGGCATTGACACCAGTCCATAAAAGCAGAAGGCCGGCGATTGCCGGCCTTCTGCTTTTATGGCATCAGTAAAATCACTTTTTATCTGCAGGGGCCTTGTCAAAATCGACAACCACAGGAGCCGCAATGCAAAGCGAGCTGTAGGTTCCAACCACGATACCGACCAACAGTGCGAATGTGAATCCGCGAATCACATCGCCACCAAAAATGAAAATCGCTAGCAGTACGAAGAAGGTTGTAAGGGATGTATTCAGGGTACGGCTCAAGGTGGAGTTCAATGCATTGTTGATTACAAGCTTCTTATCCATGTTCGGATGGATGCCGAGGTATTCACGGATCCTGTCGAACACCACCACCGTATCAGTCATGGAGTATCCCATAACCGTTAGGATGGCTGCTATGAAATCCTGGTTAATTTCCAGCGTGAAGGGCAGGATACCATTGAAAATGGAGAAGATGGAAAGAATCAGGGCGACGTCGTGCACAAGAGCAAGCGTAGCTCCAAGTCCGAACTGCCATTTGCGGAAACGCACAAGGATGTAGATGAACATGAGTGCACATCCGAAAAGGATAGACCAAACCGCAGATGTCTTGATGTCATCCGCAACAGTTGGCCCTACCTTTTGGGAATTGATGATCTTCTGGCTCTTGAAATCCGCATCGGAAATTCCGGAATAATACCCTTTAGTTCCCTCGTACAAGGCAGCAATCACTTTTGCTTCCGCTTCAGCAGAGTTTTCCTCGATAAGGTAGTCAGTCGTGATTTTGAGACGGTTGTCGGTACCGAAGGTCTTCACATCAGGAGCCTCTCCAAACGTTTTCGCCAGGGCTGCGCGCACTTCCGGAGTGGAGACACTCTTGTCGAATTGCACGACATACGTGCGTCCACCATCGAAGTCAACACCGAAGTTGAATCCTTTGATGGCAATCGATGCGATACCGGCGGCGATGACCAATCCCGATACGATATAATAGAGCTTACGATTCTTGACGAATTGCAAGTTGATATTCTTGTAAGCGTCCTTTGAGAATCCGTTCCAGAAGGAAATCTCCTTGTTGCCATCGAGCATCCATTCAAACACCAAACGGCTAATGAAGATGGCGCTGAACAGGGAGCAAAGGATACCGATGATCAATGTTGTGGCGAAGCCTTGTACAGGACCACTACCGAACGAATACAGGATGATACCCAACAACAAGGTGGTGACGTTGGAGTCGATGATCGAACTCAAGGCATGACGGTAGCCATCCGACACAGCCAACTTGACCCCTTTACCCAGCCTCAATTCTTCGCGAATACGTTCGAATATGAGGATGTTGGCATCCACAGAGAGTGCGATGATCAGGACGATACCGGCGATTCCGTGCAGCGTCAGTACTGCACCAAGGGATGCAAGGACCCCGATGATGAAGAACATATTGCAAATGAGCGCAAAGTCAGCCACGAAACCAGCCTTGTTGTAGTAAAACACCATGAAGGCGAACACCACCAGAAGAGCAACAAGGAATGATGAAAGACCGTTCGCAATCGCCTCTTTACCAAGTGATGGACCAACTACTGCTTCCTCCACGATACGGGCAGGCGCAGGCAGTTTACCCGCTTTCAGGATGTTGGCAAGATCTTTCGCTTCGTTGATTTCGAAGTTACCGGTGATGCTTGAGCTACCGCCGGCAATTTCGCCCTGAACAGTCGGGAAACTGTATACATAGTCATCCAGAACGATGGCGATTGACTTTCCGATGTTTTCACCTGTCATGCGTTTCCACACCTTGGCTCCATCGGGATTCATGCGCATACTGATTTCCGGCTTGCTGTTGAATTGACCGAAATCCTGACGGGCATCCGAAATAGCAGAACCATCGAGTGGTGATTTTCCATCGCGGCTGGTCACTTTAATTCCAATCAGCTCGAGCGATTGGGATTCGGCAGTGCGTGGCTTCACAGTCCAGAGCAGACGCAAGTTCTTAGGCATGGCAGCCTTAACATCGTCGCGGCTGAAAATCGCATTGACACGAGCCGTGTCCTTGATGAGCGAGTAACCGATGATGCACTGCTTATCGACTGCATTTTTCTCATCCTGCGTACGCACCTGCCCATCGGCCGGGAACATCACAGCAAACAGTGGGTTCTCCTTTGCAAACTCTTCGAAGGATTTCTGAGCGCTTGTGTCCTTGGTGGCGGTCGTATCGGTGCCCATTTTGC
Source organism: Bacteroidota bacterium (assembly GCA_046095245.1). Classification (GTDB taxonomy): domain Bacteria; phylum Bacteroidota; class Bacteroidia; order AKYH767-A; family OLB10; genus JAJTFW01. The sequence goes on from JBJTJB010000386.1 coordinate 22,020, forward strand.
TCAACAGGTCGTTGGCACTGGCCGTATCGGCCGAGGCGGTAGTTGTGCTATCAGCAGGCACTGTGCTGGCCGCCGCGGCTGAGTCGCGTTTGGCAGACTCGACCAGCAATTTGTTGACTGCAACCAAACCGGGAGCAACCTCTCCGAAATTGTAAGTTTCCCAAAACTCGAGTTTGGCCGTTCCCTGAAGCAGTTTACGAACCCGCTCCGGCTCTTTCACACCGGGCAATTCAACCAAGATGCGACCAGAACCCAATTGCTGGATATTCGGCTGTGTTACGCCGAACTTGTCGATACGCGTACGCAGGATGTTGAAGGAACGGCTGATGGCCGCGTCTGACTCATCCTTCAGGACCTTCAACACTTGCTCGTTGGTGGAGTTGAAGTTGATTTTATCCTGGTTTTCGATGTTGGCGAAAACGGCAGCGAGGCTTCCGTTGGGATCAATCTCCTGATGTGCCTGTCCGAAGAGCGTAACAAAATCCTTGTTTGAATTCCGCTGAAGCTCAAGCGCACGGTCAATGGTTTTGACAAATACCGGCTCACCGGCATTCTGACCAGCCATGGAGCGAACAAGGTCAACCACGGATACTTCCATGGTCACGTTCATCCCTCCTTTCAAGTCAAGGCCGAGGTTCAGCTCCCGTTCCTTGCACTCACGGTAGGTATATTCCTTGACCCCGAGATTGTAGACCCCCTTGGGTCCGATAGAATCGAGGTAGTTCTTTTCTTTTTCCACATCGCCGTTGGCATACGCCTTTGCATCGGACTCCACGCTGCGGGTCACCAGGGTAAACGAGATCTGGTAGAGGCAGACGAGGGCCAGAAGGATGGCAAACAGCCGAATCGCACCTTTGCTTTGCATTGATTTCAGGGTTGGTTATAGAGCGGGCAAATATAGGTCAAAGGGGCTTAAGAAACAATCGGTTAGCCTTGAAAACGATGCCCGCCCGAATTCACCAAGTCTTTATCCTTCAAGATGTTAACCTATACACCCTAGAACAGGCTGACTGGCCGGGATGGTTTTCGAGTGAGAATTGGCCTATTTTCGAAGCGTGCCCCTGCAGATCATCATCAGTGCGACTTCGGACTTGCTCAGTGACCAACGGGTGCACAGGACTGCATCGGCCCTTAAGGAAGATGGTCATAAAATCCTGGTCATTGGTCGGAGGCTGAGGAATTCACCTGAGCTACCGGCCCGGCGTTACCGCTGTTTCCGGATGCGCCTACCGGTTGAGCGAGGCCCCTTGTTTTATCTGTTCTTCAATCTGAAGTTGGCCTGGATGCTACTTTGGTCCAAGACCGACGTACTTTACAGCAACGACCTGGATACACTACCTGCAAACTACCTCATATCCCGACTCCGCAAGATCCCTCTTGTTTACGACAGCCACGAGTATTTCACCGGAGTGCCCGAATTAACGAACCGGCCACGTGTACAGGGGATCTGGAAATGGCTGGAGCGGCACATGGTTCCGAATTTAACTCATTGCATTACCGTGAATGCCGGTATCGCCAAACTCTACTTCGACGAATATGGCGTTCCATTCAACGTCATCCGCAATGTTCCGGAGCCAACAACCATTGCGCTGCCCGAGCGGAGCATTTTGAGAAAATCGCTTGGGCTTCCGAATGAAAAACCGATTCTGATTTTGCAGGGAGCCGGAATCAATATCCAGCGTGGTGCTGAAGAAGCCGTTGAATCGATGCAGCACCTGGCCGATTATCTGCTGCTCATTGTTGGATCGGGCGATGTCATTCCCCAGCTAAAACAGAAAGTGATTACCGATGGCCTTTCGGACCGGGTCCGGTTCGTTGACCGAATGCCTCCGGCTGAACTAAAGCGCTTTACGGCAGCTGCAGACATCGGACTTAGCCTCGACAAGGACACCAATATCAATTACCGCTACAGTCTTCCCAATAAATTGTTTGACTATCTGCATGCACGAATACCGGTCGTAGCCAGCAATTTGCCGGAGGTGGCAGCCGTTGTTACACAATATCAAGTCGGAAAAGTAATTGCCGACCACACCCCTGAGCATATCGCTGCTTGCATCCGGGAAGTCCATCAAGGCCTCGAAAATGGAATGTACAAGAACGGGATTGAAAAAGCCTGTAGCGAATTGAATTGGAACGAGGAGCGGAAACACTTACTTCAGTTGATTAAACACCTTGCCTGAACGCCACCTGCATATTGTTTCGTTTGATATTCCCTGGCCTGCAGACTATGGTGGTGTGATTGATGTTTACAACAAGCTCAGGCACCTGAGGCTTCAGGGTTGGGAGATCAGCTTGCATTGTTTCCGTAGGCAGAGAGCTGAAAGCAAGAAACTTGAAGAAGTATGTAGAGAGGTCTTCTACTACAACCGAAACACCTCCTTGATCACCCAGTTCAGAAAAACGCCATTTATAGCAGCCAGTCGCACAAGCGACCTGTTGGTGCAACGCTTGCTTGAAACGGATTCCCCAATCCTGCTTGAGGGCCTGCACAGTTGCGCACCATTGAAGATATTGACCCAATCCGCGAAGAATGTTTGGGTGCGTACACACAACATCGAGCATGACTATTATAAAGGGCTTGCTCGAAGTACACCGAATCCAATCACATCGGTCTTTTTCAGTAGTGAGGCCTGGAAACTGAAAGAATACGAACGAGTCCTTGCTGCTGCTCACGGATTAGCCTGTATTTCGCCTGACGACACCGGTCACTTCCAAACCATTAACACGAACAGCCATTTCATCGGCCCGTTTCACCCTCACGATTTGGTCAGCCCGATTGAAGGGCGTGGCGATTTCATGCTCTACCATGGAGCACTTTCGGTACCCGAAAATCAGGCTGCTGTGCGTTGGATCCTGGACGAGGTCGTGCCGAAAACGGGCAACAGACTGATCGTTGCGGGCAAGAACCCTCCAGACTGGATGACCAAGCGCATTCAGCGACTTGATCGGGTAAGCCTGATTGCCGACCCGGAATCGGCAGAGCTAGATCAACTGATTCGAGATGCACAAATACATCTCTTACCTGCAACTCAGGCAACGGGGGTGAAACTCAAACTGATTCATGCATTATTTCGTGGCAGACACGTTTTGGTGAATGAGCAAATGGTTGCGGGCACAGGGCTCGAAACTTTTTGTCATTTGGCCTGCTCCGGTGAAGAGTTTGCCATGCGTGCCAATGAACTGATGCAAAAACCCTTTTCGTCAGCAGATTGCACGGAAAGGGAAAACCTCGAAAATTCCGGATACTCAAACCGGGTCAACGCAGAGAAACTCAGTAAGCTGCTGCAGGCCTGACGCTGTTCGTTAAACCGCGTTGAGTCGGCCTTCCTCCACTTTCACGACACGGGAGGGGAAACGGTCCATCAACGCATAGTTGTGCGTTACCATCACCACTGCCCTGCTATTGCGGCTAATATCGAACAACAGATTCATGATTTCGGTACTGGTTTCCGGATCCAGGTTCCCTGTTGGT
>JBJTJB010000387.1:0-5901 GCA_046095245.1 Bacteroidota bacterium
GGGTTGGATGAATGCATTCGAAAGCGGAAAAGGAGTTCACACCACCACCAGTGGCATCGAAGGTGCGTGGAAACCGAACCCAACGAAATGGGACAACGGGTACTTCGACATGCTGTTTGGTTACGAATGGGAACTCACCAAGAGTCCTGCAGGAGCACACCAATGGGTGGCGAAGAACTGCAAGCCCGAGCACATGATTCCCGACGCACACGACCCGAACAAGAAGCATCCGCCAATGATGACCACGGCGGACCTTTCCCTGCGTTTCGATCCGGCTTACGAGAAAGTATCCCGTCGCTTCCACCAGGATCCTCAGGCCTTTGCCGATGCTTTTGCCCGTGCTTGGTTCAAATTGACGCATCGCGACATGGGCCCGAAATGCCTATACCACGGCCCTGAAGTTCCCTCCGAAGACCTCATCTGGCAGGATCCGATTCCTGCAGTAAACCATCCGTTGATCGATGCCAATGATATCACCTCGCTGAAGGCCACCATCCTGGCTTCGGGGCTGAGTGTATCCGATCTGGTTTCGACCGCATGGGCTTCCGCCTCCACGTTCCGCGGAAGCGACAAGCGTGGCGGTGCTAACGGTGCGCGTATCCGCCTCGCCCCCCAGAAGTTCTGGGAAGTGAACAACCCAGTTCACTTGGCCAAGGTACTGTCTGTGCTCGAAGGTATTCAGAACAGCTTCAACAGCTCGGCTGCAGGTGGCAAGAAAGTATCCCTGGCCGACCTCATCGTGCTTGCCGGCTGTGCTGCGGTAGAGAATGCCGCGAAAGATGCAGGTCACTCCATCGAAGTACCCTTCACCCCGGGACGCATGGATGCCAGCCATGAGCAGACAGATGTAGAATCCTTCGCCGTGCTGGAGCCGCAGGCCGACGGTTTCCGCAACTACACCATGAAAGCTTACCGCGTCCCCGCCGAGGAGATGTTGGTGGACAAAGCCCAGTTGCTAAACCTCAGCGCTCCCGAAATGACTGTTTTGATCGGAGGCTTGCGCGTACTTGGAACTAATACCAACGGTTCTACCCATGGGGTATTCACGAAGCAAGCCGGTAAACTCACGAACGATTTCTTCGTTAACCTGCTGAGCATGGGCACCGTATGGACGCCCTCCTCTGCTGACAAGAATGTTTACGAGGGTCGCGATCGGCACAGCGGAGAATTGAAGTGGACGGGCACTCGTGTCGACTTGGCATTCGGATCGAACTCACAGCTCCGCGCCATTGCCGAGGTGTACGCACAAAACGACAACAAGGAGAAATTCGTGAAGGACTTCGTTCAAGCCTGGAACAAGCTCATGAACCTGGACCGCTTCGATTTGAAGAAGTAATCCTTAATTGTATTAACAAAAAAGGTGGCTCCAACGGGCCACATATTTTTGATTCTTCACAACCGGGATTGAGGAATCAGAATCAAGGTCAATTCGACGAACTGCTGCCAGGATAAAGCCTCAGCACGCAAATCGAGATACGGCACCGAACTATAATCAGCAGGCAAAATCGGCTTAAGCGCATTGCGCAGGGTTTTACGGCGTTGACTAAAGCCCTGCTTCACTACCCGTTTAAAATCCTCTTCATTGCAATCCAGCCGAGTACGTAATGTCCGCTTCATCCGTAAAACACCCGACTTTACTCGAGGCGGGGGCTCAAACACATGTTCGGGAACAGTAAACAGATATTCGATTTCGTACCAGGGATGCAGCAGCACGCTCAAAATTCCATAATCGCGATTGCACGGACCAGAGGCAATGCGTTCGGCCACTTCCTTTTGGAACATTCCGACCACCACTGGAATGTGTTCTCGCCATTCAAGCACCCGGAACAGGATTTGCGTGGAAATATTGTATGGGAAATTTCCGATAAGGGCAAAAGGAGATGGGATCAACCTGGTGATGTCCGTGCGCAGGAAATCCGCATTGATGAGATGTGGTACAAGGGTTGGATAATGCGTCTTCAGATGTTCAACCGACTCGTCATCTAGCTCTATGGCCCAGAGATCAATTTCAGGGCGAGCCAACAGATACTTTGTCAGTACGCCTGTACCCGGACCGAGTTCAAGCACATGGTGCACATCGGGCTCAAGCACCAATGCATCAGCAATGTCGCCTGCAATTCGCTCATCGCGTAGAAAATGCTGTCCAAGGTGCTTTTTCGCCCTGACCGGCGATCGGGAATTCATCGCACAACCTCCAGAAGGGTACGGAATGCCACAAACTTCCCCCCGAAGTGCTTCATCGTTTCTGCCTGTAAAGCTGGAGCGAACTCATCACGGTAACGCTCATAGGTCGCCATGTCGCTACAGGTATATTGAACGGCATAGGTCAAGCCACCCTGCTCTTCCGCCAATACCCTGCAAAGGCGATAATCCAAAAACATCCCGGTTCGCATTACATCAGGAATATGTACATCCAGCATCCAGCTCAACCAGCGTTCAACCTCATCCGTATCCACATTCAGTGTTACATTGTAAATGATCATTGGCAGGATTTGCTAGTCAGTTCATTTTATCACCACGCAATTGCCTGAATCGCTTACGGGCATCAACCGCAAATAAGCTCCCCGGATATTTGGTCAGCAACTGCTCGTACAGGCCTCGGGCCTTTTCCTTATCTCCCAATCGTATCTCAACCAGTTCGGCCCAACAAAACAAGGCATCATCCGCCAAAATATCATCGGGAAACTCCTCCGTAACGCGCTGATACAAGGCGGCAGCGGCGGTATACTCACCGCGTGTCCTGAGTATTCCGGCCTTTTTGAACAACACCTCATCCATCAGGCTATGCTTGGAAAAATACTCCTGCATACTGTCGAGGGTCATGAGGGCAAGACTATCGGCATTTTGAAAATCAAGCAGATCGGCACGTGCATACATCAACAAGGCATCTGCTGTGGTATCCATATTGGTGTTATCGGTAATCAGCAACGCAAGTGAAAGGGCATCGTTACTGATGAGCTGACTTGTAGCCGCTTTGAGCACATTCAGCTGGTCTTTCGCCCAATCGAACTCGCCCAGAAAATATGACAATCGCGCATTCCTGAATTTCGCTTCACGACCCAGTGCATCGTTCTTGAAATCCTTGTCCACCTGACCATACAGAAGGGCAGCATCCCATACATCACCAGAGAAGACGTGGATATCCGCCAATTCAAGTTTACACTCAGCCTTGAACTGAGGCCGCAGGTTGGGCAGTTCAATGGTCTCGTTGAGCATGGCTATTGCTGAATCCGACTGGTGCAGAAAAAAGGCCTTGAGATGTGCGTAGGATCGCATCAGCGGAGCTGTGGCTGCCTGCCGACCGAGTTCATCCAACGCTGAACGATAATCCATCTCCAGTTTCAACAATTCAGTCGATGAATATGCAGCTGTAGTTAGCCGCTCATTGGCAACTTGCAGCAATTCCATCCGTGCAGTAAGGTAATTTGATCCGTTGCGCCCCAAGTCAACCACGAAACGATAACAGTTCTCTGCCATCAGGAAGTCTCCATTACTCTGGCAGGTTTTCCCGAGTTCAACCAGTCTTGCACCCTCTTCATTCAAGCGTCGATCGAGCGACTTTGCCTGAATGAATGCCGATTCAAAATCCTTTTCCTGCAGGAACAACCAATACAACAACTCACTGTAGATAAACTGCCCCTGATCCTTTTGGATTTTACGCAGAAGGGTCTGCCGTACAAGATCGTTGAGGCTGCCATTGAGGTCGTTGGCGAGCTTGTTTTGCAGGATGCTTTGCACGTTGGCCAGGTAACCGGGGTTCGTTTCCAGAACTCCAACGTATTCATTGATCATCTCCGGAAACTGTCCAAGTCGACCATACACATCGGCAAGCTCGAATGAGAACGCGTAAGACCCTTTCATCAACCGCCGGCCCGCCAAATAGGTATCCTTCACCTCCTCATACATCTGTCGGCGCATGAATGCAGAGGCCAGCAAATTCACCGGATTCACATCGGGCTTGAGTTCACGGATCAGATCCTGATACACCTTGGAGGCCTTTTCCGGTTCGCCTTTCTCCAGGTACAGATCACCTAAATCCACCCGGAAATTGGGATCCTGGGGAATCCGCTTCTGCTGTTTCCGGATAAGCTTTTCAGCCCGATCGAATTCCTGCAATTTAAGCAGACAACTCAGGAAGTTGGGATAGGCCCCGACAGGATCCTGATCATAGGCTTTTTCATAATAAACAACTGCCTTGTCGAATTCGCCGGTACTATAGTATTGATTGGCCAGGTCGGAATTGCTCTGACCGGGCTGTGCGCATGCACAACCGGCCATACAAATCAAGAAAACAACATGCAGAAGCCGGCGCAAATTCATCGGATGTGGGTGAAGCCTGTGTAGGGGACCAGAACGGGTGGAATCCGAATTCCGTCAGAACCCTGGTTGTTCTCGAGCATGGCCGCCACGATACGTGGTAACGCAAGAGCCGACCCGTTTAGTGTATGTGCAAGTGCAGGCGTGTTGTTGCCTTCGCGGTAACGTAAACGCAGGCGATTGGCCTGGAAATTTTCGAAATTGGAAACAGAACTCACTTCGAGCCAGCGCTGCTGGGCCCCGCTCCATACTTCCATGTCGTAGGTAAGTGCGGATGCAAAACTCATCTCTCCCCCACACAGCTGCAACGTACGGAACGGAAGCTCGAGCATTTTGAGCAGTCCTGAAACATAATTTCTCATCTCTTCCAATACCATATAGCTGGTATCGGGATGCACCACCTGCACGATTTCGACTTTATCGAACTGGTGGAGGCGGTTCAATCCTCGTACATGGGCACCATAAGATCCGGCCTCGCGCCTGAAACAGGGGGTGTAAGCCGTATAGCGAACCGGAAGTTCGTCTGATTTCAAAATGGAGTCACGGAAAATGTTCGTGACCGGCACCTCCGCAGTGGGGATCAGGTATAGATCGTCGCCGGTGACATGATACATCTGACCCTCCTTATCGGGCAATTGCCCTGTACCAAAACCCGAATCGGCATTGACCAGGATGGGAGGTTGTACTTCATAGTAACCGGCATGGGTGGCCTGGTCCAAAAAGAAATTGATGAGTGCGCGTTGCAGCTTCGCACCCTGACCTTTATACACGGGGAATCCCGCACCGGTCAGCTTGTTGCCAAGCTCAAAGTCGATCAGATCGTATTTCGCAGCCAACTCCCAGTGCGGCAGTGCATCTCCGGACAAATCAGGCTTGTGGGTTTCATCCAGAAAAACCACTTCGTTATCATCTGCAGTCTTTCCGCGCGGAACCTGTGGAGAGGGTAAATTGGGGAGGCGGAGGAGGATATCCTGGATTTTACGTTCCAGATCTGCCTGCTGCTCCTCCAGCGAGCGTGAAGTTTCTTTGATGGCTGCGCTTCGGTTTTTCAAATCGTCAGCTTCAGCTTTTTTTCCAGCCTTGAACAATTCACCGATTTGTTTTGCCAGGGTGTTTTGTTCTGCCAAAAGGGCTTCGGATTCGGTTTGCACACGGCGTTTTTCTGCATCAGCTGCCAAAACCTCATCTACGGTAGTTGCAGCATCAAGATTTTTAACGGCAAGACGTGAAATCACCTCGTCACGGTGTTCGCGTATGTAGGCTATTGGGATCATAATGTGATTTACATAACAAAAGTAGGGCATTTGTGAGGGGGGCTGCGGATCCATCGTGCTATTTTTACACCGGTGAAAACAGCCTTATCCGATTCCATTGATTTTCTAAAACCTCTGAGTGCAGCGGCTCCCGCAATTGGACTTATTATGGGCACCGGACTGCACAGGCTTGCCGATGCTATCACTATCCGTCACGTAGTTGATTACGCCGACATCCCTCATTTCCCCGTCAGCACGGTTGAGTCGCATACCGGCCGACTGCTTTTCGGAACGGTTGAAGGCCGGGAAGTGATTGCGATGCAAGGCCGCT
>JBJTJB010000388.1:0-2716 GCA_046095245.1 Bacteroidota bacterium
CTCATGACTTATGCCGAAGCATCCGGCGCAGCCGCAGGTATTTACAGCGCGGTGGCTGCGAACCGCATGCCACCCTGGCCTCCCGATCCCGCATATAGAAGCTTCATCCATGAACGCTCCCTTTCGGTAACGGAAAAGCAGACCATCCTCGACTGGATCAACAACGGCTCACCCCAGGGCAATCCGGCGCAGGCTCCGCCACCTCCGGTGTACACTTCTGCCGAGGTGATTCAAAACCCCGACCTCGTAAGCAAGATGCCGGTGTATACCATTCCACCGATTGCCTACGACATATACCGCTGCTTCGTCATGCCTACCGGCAACACGTTACAGCAGTTCATCACAGGAATGGAAGTTGTGCCGGGAAATAAATCTGTGGTGCACCACGTGCTTGTTTTTGAGGACACCACCAATACCCCTTTGCAGCTCGATGCCCAGGACCCGAATCCCGGTTATGTTTCCTTCGGCGGTACAGGCAGCAATGCTTCCAAACTGCTCGGTGCCTGGGTGCCCGGTTCCTCACCTGATTTCTATCCCGCCGGTACGGGGATTCCACTCTCACCAGGAGCGAACATCATCATCCAGATACACTATCCGGTGGGCAGTAGTTTTCAGCAGGATTCTACCAAAGTGAATTTCCAGCTTACTGCCGATCCCAATACCAGGTCCGTGGCCGTCGTCCCGGCGCTGAACCAGGGCAACCTCACCAACGGACCACTTTTCATACCGGCCAACACCCTCCGAACATTCAATGCCCAGCAAATCATACCGGCTGCGGTAACGCTTTTGGGTATCGCGCCGCACATGCATCTGATCGGCAGAAGCGTTCGATCATGGGCTGTCACCCTTGTGGGCGACACCATTCCACTGATCGACATACCCGACTGGAACTTCAAATGGCAGGGCTCTTACCGTTTTCCGCAGCCCGTTAAAATCCCGGCTTTTTCCACGTTGTACAGTACGGCTACCTACGACAATACCATCAACAATCCCTACAATCCGAGCATTCCTCCCCAGAACGTGAGCCTCGGTGAGGCGACCACCGACGAGATGATGCTGGTGTTCTTCGCCTACCTGATCTATCAACCCGGCGACGAGTTTATGGCCATCGACACCATCACGGGTGCGATTACCTACAACGGTTGCAACGCCACTACCGGAGCGGGTGAATTGCAGAATAACGAGGGGTTGAATGTGTATCCCAATCCATCTAGCGGTGCCGAGGTGCGTATCTCGCTTCCTAACAGATCCTACCTGCTTCGGCTTTTCGATGCTTCAGGCCGTTTGGTCTGGAGTCGCAACGGAGCAGGAGGGGAGATGCAGGTCGACTGGACGGGGCTGCCTGCCGGACTCTATCGGATTGTGGCTATGGGCAGGGAGGAGCAGTGGAGTCTGCCGGTGGTGATAAGCGAGTAGACTCAGCTTTATTAATGTCTTCTCGAATTGGTAGGATTCCTTCAAGATGAGCAGTGTACTGTTTCAGGACGTTTTTTAAGGAAGTAGGCCAATGCGATTTGAAAGCACATAACTTCTATTTTCATTTGAAAACTTAACCTTGAATCACGATCCTTTACCGGCCTATTTCCTTCAACTGATTGGGTTTTTCCAGCCGGCTTAAAGGCCATTTGCGATACTTTTATCACTTGATGTGCATGCGCAAGTTGCTATGAAAATGCTACAAATGAACCTCTGCGTTATGTTAAATAGCAGATTATCAATTTAATACTCGATCGTCGTGCTTTTGTTACAATTGCGGATAATAAACAATAATGATATTTGGACGAAACCAAGTCTACGATTTAGTCGCATTGCCCAGCGGGTGTTATCACGTTTTGATTTCGTCCCCATGCCGAGAATTAATCCGAATCCTGTTTAATCATCCACTGGCTACCGATGAAATTCCCGTCGGTCCAAGATCCGAATCATCACGTGTAAAAAAGTGCGATCTTTCTCCACTGTAAGGTAGGCCATCCGAAGCTGTGGGCGGTGGAAATCAAAGAATTTACACCATCATCCAGCCGAATAGAAGAGTCCCTTCGCAACCAAACCAATAATAAAATCAAACCCTTAAAAAATCAATACGATTAACCAATCCACCATGAAAAAAAGCATACTCCTTATTGCCCTGGCCATCATCAGCCACAGCCTGACAGCACAAAACTTCCAGCTCGGCGCATACGTCGGCCATCAAACACCTGCTTCGCTCGACCTGTACTACGGCAAGTACCGGACTCAGAATGGTACCAGCTATGGCGGAACACTCTCCTTCGGCCAGGGGCCCGGCGGGAAAGACATATTCAGGAACTCATGGGTTGAGGTGCAATACAACTACAAGAGGGCATCGCTCAGTTACTTTGATTACACGACCGGAATTACCTGGAATGCGGGTCAGCTGGAGATGCATAACATCCTGTTGGGGCCAATCAAGGAAATGGATCGCGATCGGGTAAGGCCATTCGGGGGGGTATTGCTTGGCGCAACCGTCTTTGTTCCCGAATTCACGCCAACAGAATGGCGTTTCACGGCATCGTTTGTTGGCGGAGTAAAGGCCGATATCAACGACAGGCTTGGTGTGCGGCTGCAGACCCAGTTGTTGATGCCATTTTATTTTTCAGATGCAGCGGTCACCTGGAGTCCGAATTACGGCACCAGTGCAGGTCTATCCTCATCCTCTGTTATCCTTTCTGCCAGTTTAAATGCAGGAATTTATTTGAAC
>JBJTJB010000389.1:0-11695 GCA_046095245.1 Bacteroidota bacterium
TAGCTGCATACAGCACCTATGCCGAGCGTAAGCTGGCTGCTTTTCTTCAGGACCGCGTAGGTCCTGACCGCGCGGGTCCTTTCGGAATCCTACAGCCGATTGCCGATGGTGTGAAGATGTTCATGAAAGAAGAGATCATCCCCAACAATGCCGATAAGGCCTTGTTCATCCTGGGGCCCTGCATCATGATGATGACTGCCTGCATGACGGGAGTCGTCATTCCCTGGGGTGATACCGTGGTGATCAACGGGACGGAGTATCCGTTGCAGATTACGGATGTGAACATCGGCATCCTGTATATTTTCGGCGTGGTCAGCATCGGCGTGTACGGTATCATGATCGGTGGTTGGGCCTCCAACAACAAGTACTCCCTGATGGGTGCCATCCGTGCATCCTCCCAGATGATCAGCTACGAACTCGCCATGGGCTTGTCCATCATTGCGCTGGTCATGACCACAGGCACGCTCAGCATCCGGGAGATCGTGGAGCAGCAGGAAGGGTTTGCCTGGAATGTTTTCGCACAACCGCTCGGCTTCCTCCTGTTCATCATTTGCGCCTTTGCCGAGTGCAACCGTACTCCGTTCGATCTTCCTGAATGTGAAACAGAACTCGTGGGTGGATACCACACGGAATACAGTTCCATGAAGCTCGGTTTTTACCTCTTCGCCGAGTATATCAACATGTTCATCTCCTCGGCAGTCATTGCTTCCTTGTATTTCGGCGGATACAATTTCCCCTTCATCGATCAGCTAGATCTTCCGCAAAACATCCTCACCTTGATCGGAACCGGAATCTTCTTCGCCAAGGTTTTCTTCTTCATCTTCTTCTTCATGTGGATCCGCTGGACCATTCCGCGCTTCCGATACGATCAGCTGATGCACCTGGGTTGGCGCATCATGATTCCGCTTGCCCTGGTCAATATCCTCCTGACCGCCGGTTATGTGTTGTGGAGGAACGGACAATTCGCCTGAAGCAAACCAGTTACACCATGTCACTCACCAACCGATCGCAGGTCGTAGTCGATAAAAAGATGTCCTTTTTGGAACGGATGTATCTTCCGGCCATTCTGAGTGGACTCTCCATCACCATACGTCACCTGTTCCGCCGTAAGGCAACTGTGAAATACCCGGAGCAACAGCGTCCGGTGGCGCCGGTTTATCGTGGCTGGCACGTGCTTAAGCGCGATGAGCAGGGTCGTGAAAACTGCACGGCTTGTGGATTGTGCGCAGTAGCCTGTCCTGCAGAGGCGATTACCATGACCGCAGCCGAACGGAAAAAAGGGGAGGAGCACCTGTTCCGTGAAGAGAAGTATGCTGCGGTATATGAAATCAATATGCTGCGCTGTATCTATTGCGGATTGTGTGAGGAGGCTTGTCCCAAGGAAGCGATCTTCCTGACGGATCGTATGGTACCTGCAGGGATGCTTCGCAGTGGATTCATCTTTGGAAAAGACAAGCTGGTCGAGGGTGTTACACCGGACGAGCGAATTGATATCAGTCAACGCTCCAAGGCCCACCGCAGTCTTTGATTCATGCCCCTCCGGTCGCTCTTAAAACACTAATTTCGCCACGAACACCATCGCCCGTTGAATCCACAACTTCCCTTCCTCGTACTTGCCGCCCTTTCGGTGTTCAGCGCGCTGATGGTCGTGTTTTCCACCAAGCCGGTACATAGCGTGCTTTACCTGATCCTTTGCTTCTTCAGCATCGGCGCGCATTACCTGCTTCTCAATGCACAGTTCCTGTTCGCCGTTCACATCATTGTGTATGCAGGAGCCATCATGGTCTTGTTCCTTTTCACCATCATGTTCATTAACATGAACCGCGAGTCGGAAGCGCACAAGAGCCTGCTGGTCAAGTCGGCCGCAACCATCGTTGCCGGTACCCTCATGTTGCTGCTGGCCGGAGCTGCCGGCAGTGCTTCCAGCCTGCCCGCACCTGCCGATGGCAGTGCGGATATCGGAACGGTTGCCAACCTGGGCAAATCACTCTACGGCGATTACGTACTTCCCTTCGAGCTGACATCCATACTGCTTCTCGCCGCGATGGTGGGTGCAGTCCTGCTCGGTAAAAAACACAGCGAACAGTAACATCCATGGCCCCCATTCTGCAAAGCGTCCCCATCGATTATTATGTGTTGCTAAGCGCAGTGCTGTTCAGCATTGGCGTGCTGGGGGTCATGATCCGCCGCAACGCCATCATCGTTTTCATGTGCGTGGAACTCATGCTCAATGCCGTTAACCTCCTGCTTACCGCCTTTTCGGCCTTGCACGGTGATCCCGGTGGGCAAGTCATGGTGTTCTTCATCATGGCCGTAGCTGCTGCCGAGGTGGCCGTAGGTCTGGCCATCCTTGTCATGATTTACAACAACATCCGTTCGGTCGACATCCGCTCGCTGAAATCGCTCAAGTGGTAATTCTAATTCCGTAACGCGAACTCGATATGCTCTCCCTCACCTGGCTGATTCCTGCGCTGCCCCTGCTTGGATTCATTCTCATCGGACTGCTCAATAAACGGCTCAGCGTGAATCTCAGCGGCGGTATTGCCACTGCAACCGTGTTGGGTTCTTTCTTGATTTCACTCGGAATTTTCCCGGAGGTTGCGGCTGACGGTGCTGTTCCTGAGCGTATCCTGTTGTTCGACTGGATCAGTGCCGGCGATTTATCGATTGATTTCTCGTTCCTGATTGACCGGCTTTCCATTGTCATGCTGCTCGTAGTGACCGGTGTCGGCTCGTTGATCCATTTGTACTCGATCGGGTACATGCACCATGAGCACGACCATGCGCGGTACTTCGCTTATCTGAATCTGTTCGTGTTTTTCATGCTGTTGCTGGTCCTCGGCTCCAACTTCATTGTGATGTTTGCCGGCTGGGAAGGTGTGGGTCTCGCTTCGTATTTGCTTATCGGATTCTGGTTCAAGAACACGGCCTATGCAAACGCAGCAAAGAAGGCCTTCATCATGAACCGCATCGGCGATCTGGGTTTTCTGCTGGGTGTGTTTCTCATTTTCCAGACCTTCGGCAGTGTCAGCTACAAAGAGGTGTTTGATGGTGCGCGAAATTTCGGGAGTGACCATCCTGCGCTTGTGGCCATCTGCCTGTTGCTCTTTGTCGGCGCCATGGGAAAAAGTGCCCAGATCCCCTTGTATACCTGGCTGCCCGATGCGATGGCAGGTCCGACGCCGGTCTCCGCTCTGATCCACGCCGCCACCATGGTGACTGCCGGAATCTACATGGTGGTACGATGCAATGTGTTGTACGCTTTGGCACCCTATGCCTCCGAGATCGTTGCAATCATCGGACTTGCCACAGCGTTTTTTGCTGCAACCATCGGACTCTATCAGAACGATATCAAGAAAGTCCTGGCCTATTCCACCGTGAGTCAACTTGGCTATATGTTTGTGGCATTGGGTGCAGGTGCTTTCGACACCGCCCTGTTTCACGTTGTGACGCACGCCTTTTTCAAGGCACTGTTGTTCCTGCGTGCCGGTTCGGTCATACACGCCATGAGCGGGGAGCAGGACATCCGCAGAATGGGCGATTTACGGAAAGCCCTTCCCGTTACACACCTGACCTTCCTGATCGGTACGCTCGCCATTGCCGGGTTACCGCCTTTCGCCGGATTCTTCAGCAAGGATGAAATCCTGGCTGCTGTGTACGGACACTCGCCGGTCATGTTCGTGCTGCTGTCATTCACGTCGGTATTGACTGCAGTATATATGTTCCGTCTGTACTGGCTGGTGTTTCATGGTTCGTTCCGTGGCACCGGGCAGCAAAAGAGTCATTTGCATGAATCACCACTTACCATGACCCTGCCCTTGGTTGTATTGGCAGTCTTAAGTACGGTTGGTGGCTTTTTGGGCATGCCCGAAGTTTTTCATGCACCCCACTACTTGCACGCATTTCTTGAACCTGTCATCTGGAAATCGTCCGTACACGCCGTCTCCCATCAATTCGAGTGGATGCTGATCGGTGTTTCCCTGCTCGTTTTGCTAGTGATCATTTACCTCACTTATCAGACCTATGTCAAGCGTTCGCAGCTTCCGGATGAAGACGATGCAGTTCCTGCCGGATTGCCCCGCTGGATCTCGGCTAAGTATTATGTGGACGAACTTTACGCTGCTGCTGTGACACGACCGATAGATGTGCTGGGAGGATTGCTTGAACGTTTTGTTGAGCGCAGCGGCATCGACCGCCTGGTTGATTCGACCGGTCGCGGTGTACGTTCACTCAGTGCGCGATTGCGTCAGACCCAGACCGGTGATACCGGGCAGTACATCATCTCCATGGTGATTGCCGTCATCTTCATGCTTGCCTTAACCCTCTACCTGAGCTGACCGATGCAGACCTTGATCCTTCTGATCCTTCCGCTGCTGGCCGCCACCGGTGCCCTGGTTGTACGAAACGGCCAACTAAGGGTTTATGCCCTGATATCCTCACTGATCCAGCTTGTGGCCGCCGGCGCTGCCATGCAGACCATGTCTGTTTCCGAAAATGGCATGTTGGTCTTCGATACCGAGTGGATTCCCTCACTTGGAGTACACCTGAAACTGCAGCTCGACGGACTCAGCGTATTGATGGTCATGCTCACCAATGTGCTGGTTCCACTCATTGTACTGAGTACGTTCCGCTCAAGCCGATCCATTGAAGCCTCTTTCATTGCCTTGATTTTCCTGATGCAGGCTGCATTGAATGGTGTATTCCTCGCAGCGGACGGATTTCTGTTCTACGTTTTCTGGGAACTGGCATTGCTGCCGATCTGGTTCATTTGCCTGCGCTGGGGTGGTGCGGATCGGAATCGGATCACCTTGAAATTCTTCCTGTACACCTTGGCGGGCTCACTGCTGATGTTGATGGGTTTCATTCTGCTGTATCTCGAAACTCCGGCGCCGCACAGTTTCAGCCTGGAGGCGCTGTATGCGGTTCGGCCCGATGCAGACACCCAGTCGCTGCTGTTCTGGTTGTTCTTTTTGGCCTTTGCGGTCAAGATCCCTGTATTTCCATTCCATACCTGGCAACCTGATACCTATACCGATGCTCCCGTGCAGGGTACCATGCTGCTCAGTGGCATCATGCTCAAAATGGGCATTTACGGAATCATGCGCTGGATGCTTCCGGTCATGCCCGACGGGATTGACCAATGGGGATCGACCGCCCTGTTGCTATGTGCGATAGGGATCGTGTACGCATCACTGATTGCGATGCGACAACGCGATTTCAAACGCCTGATCGCTTATTCATCCATTGCGCACGTCGGGTTGATCACAGCTGGCGTCTTCTCACTGAATATGCAGGGCTTGCAAGGCGCAACCGTCCAAATGCTGGCCCACGGTGTAAACGTGGTCGGCTTGTTCTTCATTTGTGAATTGCTCGAACGCAGGATGAATACACGTTCATTGGATGGATTAGGAGGCTTAGCGCATAACACGCCGGTTTTCACCGTACTCTTCGTCATCATTCTATTGGGTTCGGTGGCCTTGCCGCTTACCAATGGATTTGTAGGCGAGTTCCTTCTGCTTAACGGGGTATATCAAAGTTCGGCCATCCTTGCTGCGGTTTGTGGACTCACTGTCATTCTGGGTGCCGTTTACATGTTACGGGCCTATCAGCACATCATGTTGGGTGAACAGCGTCCCGAAAACGTATCCTTCACACGCTTATCGACCAGCGAAACCGCAGTGTTGTTGATTGTTGGGCTGCTGGTGATCGCCGCGGGTATATACCCTTCACCAATTCTTCAAACAGCCCAGCCGGTGCTCGAAGGATTGCTCTCTACTTACCAAGATCTCAACTGAATATGACCGCCCTGATCATCCTTTCCCTCCTGGGTGTCGCCACCATGATGACCGAGGCGCTTGGTCTGCGTAAGCTGCTTCTTCCGCTCACGCTGGCCGGTGTTTGTGCAGCGTTGGCGTCCCTCATTCACGACTGGGGTACTGATTTCACGTATTTCAACGGGGCGGTCCGGTTCGATCAGTTCGCGCTTGCGTTTTCGGCTATTCTAACCGTTATATACTTGCTCTGGATGTTCCTTGCTTCCGGATTGTTCGGTTCCGATTCGGGCCGGGCCGACCTGGTAACGCTGAGCCTTTTTGCACTGAGCGGCGCAGTATGCATGGTCAGTTTCGGTGATCTGACCACTTTTTTCATCGGACTTGAAATCCTTTCCATCAGCCTGTATGTTTTGGCTGCATCTTCCAAGGGGGATCTGCGTTCGAACGAGTCGGGTATGAAGTACCTGTTGATGGGTGCATTTGCGACCGGATTCCTGTTGTTTGGAATTGCATTGGTTTATGGTGCAACCGGTACTTTCAACCTGGAGCGTATCGCACAGGCCGTTCTTGAACAACCCGATCAACCCCTCTTCCTCAAAGCCGGGGGTTTGCTGATCCTGACGGGCATGTTGTTCAAGGTGTCTGCAGCACCATTCCATTTCTGGGCACCCGATGTGTATGAGGGCGCACCAACAGCCATAACGGCCTACATGGCCACCGTGGTGAAGACCGCTGCCTTCGCTGCCTTTTACCGCCTCTTCAGTACCTGTTTTGGTCCTCTTTCCGATACCTGGGGACCGGTAGTGGCCATTGCATCTGCGGTTACCATGCTTGCAGGCAATGTGCTTGCCGTGTATCAAACCGGTATGAAACGCATGTTGGCCTACTCATCGGTTGCTCATGCAGGATATTTGCTGATGGCCGTCCTTGCCATGAATGAGGTTTCTGCCGGATCGCTCATGGTGTATACGTTCGCATATAGCATTGGTAGTTTGGGTGCCTTTGCTGCATACAGTGCGGTCAGCAAACAAGGTGACGAACGGACACATGCTTTGATGGGATTGTCATCGAAACAACCGCTTGCAGCCGCAGCCCTTGCTGTCGTGGTGTTGTCGTTGGCCGGCATACCGCCCTTGGCCGGATTCTTTGCCAAGTATTCGGTGTTTTATGGCACTGCGCTCTCCGGATTGAACTGGCTCGTATTTGTCGCCATAACCGCTTCACTCATCGGAGTCTCCTATTACTTCAGAATGATTTATGCAGCCTACAAGGCCGCTCCGGAACATGAAGCATCGGCCGAGATCTCAGGATCCGCCTATACGTTGCTGCTGGTCAGTGCTGCTTTGACTCTTGTTCTGGGTTTGTACCCGGCCTTGTTCGATCGCTTGCTCGCACTTTGAGCTTTTCGCTCATTTAATGTATCTTAGCAAGAGAGCCGGGTTGTGCCCGGTGTCCTTTTCATCCCATGCAGCCGATTCGTATTTTCTTTTTGTTCGTGCTCATGTCCACCTTAAACGGACCTGCATCATCGGCCGTGCCCTTCCAACTCAGTGCAAGTACATCATCTTTCGGTGCATGGCAGATCAGTTGTGCGGGAGCATCGGATGGAAGCATCGATTTGCAGATTACAGGTGCCGTATTACCGGTCAGCATCAGTTGGTCGGATGGGGATACGAACGAGGACCGAAGCGGATTGACCGCCGGGCAGTATACAGCGACGGTAACAGATGGTATCGGTCAGGTCGATTCAATCAGCATTACCCTGAATGAGCCCCCGGCACTTTCGGTAGTGGAAGACAGTATCAGGGATGCATCGTGTCCCTTGGTCAAAACCGGTTTTATCCTCATTTCGGTTTACGGCGGTGTTGCACCTTACACATACGCCTGGTCGGATGGGTCAGTCGCAGAGGACAACGATTCCTTGCGCCAAGGTGTGTACACGGTAACGGTTAGTGATGCAAACGGTTGCAGTGTTTCAGGGCAGTTTGTTGTGGGTTCTTACCCGCCTGTAGCCGTGCAGGATAGTATTACGCCTGTTTCCTGCTTCGGATTGGCTGATGGCGCCATCGATATTTCTGTTTCCGGTGGCCTGGCGCCCTTTCGCTATTTGTGGTCGACCGGTAGTACTGTACAGGATATATCGGGTTTGATTTCGGGATCCTACTCCGTTATCGTCCGTTATGGAGGCGGCTGCAGGGATACAGTTGATTTTTTTGTCCCGGAGCCGGCCAGTATCCAGGCAAATGCCACGGTCGATGACATGTCTTGCACCGGTGCTTCAGACGGCTCGGTTGTATTATCACCTACAGGTGGTAATCCGCCTTATGGATATGCATGGAGTAACGGATCGGTTCTGTCATCGCTCAACGGATTATCCGCCGGAACGTATACGGTTACGGTGGTCGATCAGAAGAATTGCACACTAGTCGATTCCTTTACGGTAGAGGAGCCCTTGCCCCTGGTGGCATCTGCCGGATCGGATCGGATCACCTGTAAGGATACGTTGCAACTCAATGCCGGGTTGCCTTCGGGCGCAACGGGGACCTGGGCGGCACCCTTGAACGCATCGGTTTCTTTTTCGGATTCAATGCTGCCCGATGCCCAGGTCTATGGGTATGGCACAGGTGTTTTGCTCTTGGTGTGGACTGTAAGTGTTCCACCCTGTGAAGCATCTGATACCCTGTACCTGATCAAACGAAGTGAAGAGGATTGTAACCCCCAGCTCAATTTGCCGAATGCCATCACACCGAATAACGATGGATTTAACGATACCTATTTTGTAGGTGATGATGATGATTTTCCGGGACTTGAACTCACGGTGTATGATCGCGTTGGTCACTTGCTGTTTCGCGCCCGGCCATACCGGAACGATTGGTTCGGGCAGGATGATTCCGGTACTCCCTTGCCTACAGGTACCTATTATGTCCGTGTCAAAACGAACGACGGAAGTGTTTACAACACCTTTGTGGATCTGAGCCGATGAACCGTACAGGACTGTTGTTCATCCTGCTCTGTGCATTCGGTTGTACGCTTTACGCACAGCAGGCGCCGGTTTACAGCCAGTATATGTTCAATCCTTTTTTGATCAATCCGGCCTATGCGGGCAGTGAGCAACGATTCGGTGCAAGCATGCATTACCGTGACCAGTGGAGTGGATGGGAGGGAGCTCCGCGTACCATTTCCGCCCTTGCCCATGGACGTATTTATCGTGAGCGTTTAGCCCTGGGTATCGTCCTCGAAGAAGATGCATTCGGAATCACTCGACAACGCGATGCTTTGTTGGGGATCGCTGTCCACTTACCCGTTCGCGGCAGCCTGCTCTCTCTCGGTTTCCGTGGAGGGATGCGGTTCAGGTCGCGTGATTTCCAAAAGCTGAACATCACCGATCCGGGAGATCCGCTACTGGCAGGCCAGTTCTCAGAAGAACGCTATGGGCGACTTGGATTCGGAGTACAACTTCAGCGCGAACGCTTCGCAATCGGTTTGAGTGTGCCCGATGTGTTCGATGCCGAAGCACCTGTTTCGGAGCCGGTGGCTGATCGCATATGGGCATTTCCACGTCGTGCCCTGGTGATGACCTGCGCGGGTAGCATACGCCTGTCGGATGGATTTTCACTGCGCCCCTCAACCCTCGTCTGGTTCGAGCCCGAGTCTCAATCCTGGGCCGATGTCAATTTGAGTCTTGTGGTGCGAGATCTTTTCCGGATCGGATGTTCTTACCGATCAACACAAACCCTGGTGGCTGTTACAGAGTGGAGGGCTACACGGACCCTTCGCATCGCTTATTCCTACGACTTCAGCTTGTCGGGTGGTATTCCGGGTGCCGGTGCCAGTCATGAAGTATTGCTCGGAGTTGATCTTCCGGTACGAAACGAATCCTCACGATCTCCAAGGCATTTCTGAACATGTACAGACTTGCCTATATATTATTGCTCGGTTGTATTGCTTCTTGTGCGCCCGTACACATGCGGACCGCCAATGAGTATTATTTTGATGGATCCTACTCCGCTGCTGCATTCGAGTATGAAGCGGCCATGCGCAACCGTTTAAACAGCAAGGGTGTTTGGAGACTCGCTGAATGCTACAGGCTTGCGGGCGATCTGAGCCGTGCTGAGGACTGGTACCGCAAGGCTGTCGACTTCGGCTATGGACCCGATAACCGGAAGGTTGTACTGGCTGATCTTTGCATCCGTAACGGGCGCTTCGAGCAGGCACGGGTGCTGCTGGAGGATCGGCTTCGCACCCACCCCGAAGACCCGGAGGCACGCAGGTTGATTGCGGTATATCGCAACCGTGATACGTATTTCCGTGATACGGCATCGTGGTCACTGGAGCGTATTCCGATTGATCCGCCGGCCACCGACTTATACAGTCCGGTATTGATGCGCGGCGGATTACTGGTCGTTTCCGATCTGGCTACCGATGGTTCAACCGCAAGCCGACGCTGTAGCAAACAGGGCTGTTGTGCCGATATGTTTTAAATCCGTGAAACACCTCTTGGTCATTGGTTCGACCCCGAACCTTTGCGGGGTGCAGTGAACGGATTTCTCAACGAGGGTCCTGCCTGCTTCAATCCGGGTGGTGATACCTTGTATTTCACCCGCAACCGCTACCAAAGCAGTTTGGAACAGCGTGGAAAAGGAGGAAAAAGCCTGCTGCGCATTTATGCTGCCGCATTTGTTGAGGGTGAATGGAACCTCATTGGAGAGCTGCCGTTAGCGGAAGGGATCTACTCTGCCGCCCATCCGGCCTTGAGTCCCGATGGAACGCGATTGGTTTTCGCTTCGGATCAAATGAGCCGGGGCGGTGATTTCGATCTGATGGTAGCGACACGCCGCTTGGACGGATCCTGGTCTGCTCCCCGGTTTCTGGATGGTGGCGTGAATACACAAGGGAATGAAGGGTTTCCCGTTTTTTCTGCCGATGGCACATTCCATTTCGCGTCCGATGGACATCCCGGCTTGGGCGGATTGGACATATTCCGGGCCGACGTATATGATGATTCGTCGGCTAATTGCATCAATGCGGGCGCTCCCTTCAATAGCGGTGGTGATGATTTCGGACTCGTGTATGATTCAGCTGGGGCGGTGGGTTATTTCAGCAGTTCCCGGGGCGGTATCCGTGACCGCTTGTATAAAGTTGTGCGAAAAATACCGGATCCTGAGTTCAATTTCAAAGTGTCCAACGCGCTTGGTCCGCTTCCATTGTGCACATTGCGCGTACAGGCTCAGGCACTGGACTCGGTCTTGTTAAGCGATCAGTACGGTTCAGCGTCGGTTCGCCTTCCCAAGGGAAAGGATGTGGAGGTGATGGTTTCTGCTCCGGGTTATTTGACACAACGTATGTTGATCCGCGTTCAGGCATCACCCGACTCAACAGTCCTGTTCCGGGAGCTGCTCATGCTTCCGGTGCCGTATCTGGAATCCGTTGTTTGGCCCGGAATTGATTTTTTGAAAAAACAGGGCGAGTTCATTGCGGATGCCTATCCTGCACTCGACAGCCTTGCCCGGTTCCTCCAGGATAATCCGGCCATCATCGTGGAGATTTCCTCGTTTACCGATGCGCGCAACAAGGAGGCCGAAAACCGTACACTTACAGAACTTCGTTGTCAGCGCATAGCCAGATACCTGGTGGCCAAAGGCATTTCGGCTGCACAGTTCCGCTTGCGTGCTGTGGGTGAAAGTGGTATCCGGAACCGGTGTCGAAACGGTGTACATTGCACTGAGCAAGAGCACGCCTTCAACAACCGTATCCAGATCAGCATCGAACGATTCCCTTTGCAGCCTGCAGCGCAATGAGCACATCCCATATCCCGCTAGCCGAGCGCCTGCGTCCGCACAGACTCAACGACATATCGGGCCAGGAGCACCTTACGGGTCCGGATGGAATCCTGAGCCGATTGCTTGCCTCCGGTCAATTGC